>NZ_JBEZJP010000066.1:0-25975 GCF_040653175.1 Actinomadura sp. NPDC048032 | reverse complement strand
AGCGGCCGCTTCTGTTCGCGGCGTCGGTGGCCGACAACGTCCGGCTGGGTGATCCGGGCGCGGGGATGGAGCGGGTGCGGGAGGCGGTGCGGGCGCACGCTTTTATGGCCCGTGCGCGCTCGCCGGTTTCACATATGGACGACGCCGACCCTGAGAAGAATCGGGGCCAGTAAAGAGTCGATGACGCGGAAAAGGTGTACGTGGAGCCAGAACTTTGCGTTGACACCTGATTCTCCGCGCACGAGTGCGACGTGGACGGAATGCCTGACGGCCCCGCCGCGCCCCCACGGGCGGCGGGGCCGTCCCTTCACCGGCTCCCGCGGCTTCCGCTACGGCCGCTTCGTCTCCCAGTACTTCCAGCCTTCCTTGGTGGTCGGGATGTTGCCGTAGAAGGCGGTCAGGAGCTGGTCCGTGCAGTTCCGGCGGGTGCGGTACTTCTCGAACAGCACCTTGTAGCCGATCACCCGGTAGCGGATGTGCCCGTACCGGTTCTTACTGATCTTGTGCTCGTACGCGTGGCCGACGGTCACGTTGTTGCTCTTGGTCGCCGACTCGGACACGCTGGCCTTGACCGTGGCCCACACCGCGCTGAGGGACACCTCCGCACCGTGCTCCAGCGACGCCGTCTTGGTGTACGACCGCTCGACCTTGCCGGTGATCTTGCCGCCCTTGCCGTCCACGAAGTGCGTGCCCGGCACCCAGTAGCTGACCACCTTCTTCGAACCGACCTTGTAGAAGACGTCGGTCGGGCACACCCTGGACGACGTGACCGTGCCGGCCGGCGAGGCGGGGGCGGCCGTCGCCGGCGTGGCGCTCGCGGTGAGGGCCGCCGCCGTCACCAGGCCGAGTCCGATCGTGCGGGCCTTGGACATATGCACTCCTCCACTGGTCGGCGCGAAAGGCGAAAGCCGTCGCGCAATGGGCCGCGATGCGCGGCTTCGAGCAGTCAAGCCGTCCTGATCAGGAGTGCGCACGCATTCGAGCGTTCGGGATAGACCCGAACGCGCAGTTTTGCGACACTCTGCGCGTGAACGACGACGCCGAACTCGACCCTTTCGCGATGACCACCGAAGAACAGTTCGTCGTGGGGCTGCGAAGGCTCCGGGAACGCAGCGGTCTGACCTTCAAGGAGATCGAGCGGCGCACTTCGGCCGGGAGCGGTTTACCGCTGCCGTCGTCCACTCTGGCCACGGCTCTCCACCGGAACACCGTGCCCCGCCGCGAGATCGTGGAGGCGCTCGTCGAGGTCTGCGACGGTGACGTGGCCCGGTGGCTGACCGCCCGGGAACGCCTCCTCCACCCGATGCCCGCCGAACCGTCCGCTCCGCCCGTCCAGGACGAGAACCCTCCGGCACCGTCGAGCGACGCGGCGCCACCCGACGACGCGGTACCACCGGACGACGCGGGCCCGGCGGAAGAGCCGGGGCGGCTCCGCTCGCGGCCGCGGCGGGGCGTCGCCGCCGTCGTCGCCGCGGCCGTGGCGGTGGCCGCGATCGCCGCCGGGATCGTCCTCACCCACCCGTCCCAGGGCAAAGGCCCCTCCCAGGCCGCCCCGGACGCCTCGCCTGCCCGACCCTCATCGGGTTCGACGCTCCTGCTCGGAGGGTTCTGCCTGTCAGAACGCCGGAACGACCGAGCCGGACTGGTGTTCCTCGCCCACTGCGCTGAGAGCTTCCCGCCGCGCCAGCTCACGCGGGACGGGGAACACTGGCGCGTCACCACTCGGCACCCGCAGTTCGGCGACGGCTGCATGGGGGTCCTGGACGCCTCGTTCGGGCCTGGCTCGCCGATGTCCGACGACACCTGCGACCGCACGGAACCCGACCTGTTCACCCTCCGGTCGTCGGCCGGCGGCGTCCAGTTGAGGCCCCAGGGCGGCGATCTCTGCGTCGGTGTGAAGGGCGAGCCCGCGGTCCGCGCCCCGGTGCTCCAGTTGCCGTGCGACGAACGCGCGCCCGGCCAGCTCTTCACCGTCGCCGAGCGCTAGCGCCGTTCACTACTTGACGCGAGAGAGCAAGTACTTGCTATCGTTCGTCAAGTGACGACCACGCAAGACCACATCGAGCTCGTCGCCGAGCTGGTCCGGATGCTGGAGACGCGGATCTTCGATCCTTTGGAGATCCTGCTGGCCTCCGACGAGCCGCTCGGGCCGATCAGGGCGCGGCTGCGCGTGGAGGCCGAGGTCTGGGCGGCCCAGCTGCTCGGCGCCGACCGGGAGCGGGCCACGCTGACCGCGGCACGGCTCATCGGGGTGCTGTTCCCCGGTGACGGGCCCTTCGACCCGCCCGCCGCGTGGTGGCGCACCGCGCTGGGACGGGCCGTGGCCCGCACGACCGCCCACCCCGCGGCGGCCGTCCCGTACTCCACGGCCGGGGCGATGCTCGGCATCACCCGGCAAGGCGTCCACGACCTGGTGAAACGCGGAAAGCTCGACAGGGATCCCGGCGGCGGCGTCACCACCTCCTCCATTCGCGACCGGCTCGACCGACCCCCAGGAGAACAGCCGTGGCACCGCAAGAAGTGATCGTCGATGACCGTCCGGTCCGCCTGGCCGCCCGCGACCACGGCGGGGCCGGGTCTCCGGTGCTGCTGCTCCACGGCCTGGGCGGCACCCTCCTGCACTGGGACGCCGTCGCGCCCCTGCTGACCGGCGCGCACCGGGTCGTCGCGATGGACCTGCGCGGCCACGGGCTGTCCGGCGACGGGCCGTGGGAGTGGGAGGCCGTCCTGGACGACGTGCAGGCGGTCGTCGACCACTTCGGCCTGACCGCTCCTCTCGTGGTCGGCCATTCCCTCGGCGGCATGGTCGCGGTGCGGTGGGCGCTGCGCCATCCGGACGGCCCCGGGATCGTCAACGTCGACGGCCTGCGCTCGGCCGAGACCGCGCCGGAGCACTACGCGGGCATCGAGCCCGACGAACTGACCCCGCTGCTGGCGGAGCTGAAGTCCCTCTTCGACGCCCAGGCCGAGGCGATGGCCCGGCCGCTGCCCGAGGCCCAAGCCGCGATGCTTCCCTCGCGGGCGCTGCGCACCACCGATGAGGGCGTCTACGCGCGGCCGGACGCGGAGCTGGCCGGGCAGATCAGGTACGACCCGTACTTCCAGGACAGCGTGGCGGCGGTGGCCGGCATCCGCTGCCCCGCCCTGTTCGTCCTGGCCACCGAGAACCTGCCCGGCCTGCCGGGCCGCGTCGGCGACCTCATGGCGGCGCAGCGTGCGGGCGTCCGCCGCGACCTGCTGGCCCTCACCGCCGATCGGCCGCACCTGCGCGTGCTCGAACAGGCCGGCAGCCACGCCGTGGTCGCTGAACGGCCCGAGGAGATCGCCCGGGCCGTGCTGGAATGCGACGGCCACCGCGCGGACCTTTCCTAGAACGCCGGACGGGCGCGTCGCCGGCCATTGAAAAAAGGATCACCGAACCAAACCGGGGCCGTCCTCATCAGAGATGGGCATAAGGGGGACACGGTCCAGCGGGCTGAAAGTCGAGTAAGCCGCCGTGTCGATATGGGGAGAACATGCGACTCGGTAAGGCGGCCGTTCTCGGCCTTGTGATCGGTACGGCGACGCTCGGCGCGGCCGCGCCCGCGATGGCCGACCCCGGCGACGTCGTCGTGAAGCCCGCGCAGGCGCGCCCCGGCGAGCAGGTCACCGTCGTGGGGAAGAAGTGCGAGGTCGACGGCACGGCGGGCTCGCTGGCCTTCGTGGGCGGGGCCGTCCCGCTGAACGGCGCGGAGGAGGTCGACGGCCGGGCCGGTCTCGCGACCATCAAGAAGGACACCTTCGCCGGCACCTACACGGTGCTCGTGCGGTGCGGCGCGTACAAGGGGACCGGCGAGGTCCACGTCGTGGACGGCAAGGCGCGTCCGATGTCGCAGCCCACCCCGACCGGCGGGCCGGCGACGGGATTCGGCGGCGGGACGGGCGGCGCGGACACCGCCCTTCTGGCCGGCGGAGGCGTCCTGCTGCTGGGCGGGATCGGCGCTGGCGCCATTGCCGTCCGGCGCAGGAATGGCGCGAGCGCGTAATAGCCGCAGCCTTTCTCGCGAAGGCTGGCTCCGACAATTCCAAGGGGACGGGAAGGTCGATGGGGAGAAAGGGCGGCCGGTGGGGCCCGGGGGCGGCGGCAGCGGTCCTGACGGCCGCCGGCCTCGTCCTGGTGGTCCTCGGGCTGGGCGGGCGGGCCGGTCCGCCCAGCCCGCCCGCGTGGGCCTCGACCCCCCGGGCGGTCGACCGGCACGGGCCGGTGCTGGGCCGTTCCCTGCCCGTCCGGGTGTCCATCCCGTCGATCGGGGTGCGGGCGCCGCTGTCCCGCCTGGGCCTCGGGGCGGGCGGCGAGGTGCGGGTCCCCCCGGCCGACCGGCCGGGGGAGGCCGGCTGGTACCAGGGCGGGCCCACTCCCGGCGAGCGCGGCGCGGCGGTCATCCTGGGCCATGTCGACTCCGGGAAGGGCGCCGCGGTCTTCTACGACCTGGGCCGTCTGAGGCCCGGGAACCGCGTCGAGGTGGACCGCGCGGACGGCCGGGTGGCGGTGTTCACCGTCGAGTCCGTGGAGCGCGTCCCGAAGGGCCGCTTCCCCACCGCGCGCGTCTACGGCCCGCTCGACCACCCCGGGCTCCGCCTGGTCACCTGCGGCGGCGCGTTCGACCGCGCCGAGCGCGGCTACCGCGACAACGTCATCGTCTACGCCGCCGAGACGGCGGTCCGGTAGCCCCGGCCGAAGGCCGATCCGGTCACTGCGCCGGGGAGACGAGGGTGCCGGAGGACTGGAACGCGGTGGTCAGGATCCGGCCGACCTTGTCGAGATTCTTCCGCAGCTTGACGGCGCCGGTCGCGCCGCCGGACAGACCGGTCGTCGCGAGCCCGAGCTCGACGACCACGGTCCCGTCGGGCTGCGACCTCAGGAGCAGGTGGTACTTGTAGTGCGTGGCGAACGCTCCGAGGAGCATCGCCTTGGTGCGGGTCCCCTTCTCGACGATGCCCTGGCCGGGGTTCTCCCACGTGAATCGAAAGCCCTCGGGCTGCAGGGCGGCCTCCACGACGGCACGGACCTGGTCGAGGGTGCCGGACACCGCGAGGCTGACGGAATTGGCCATGGTTCTCCTTGATCGAGTGGGATCGGGGGGCCGGCGCCGCCGCCCCCCGACATGAGACGTCCGTCCACTCCCCGAGTACGCAAGTCCGACCGGTCACCTCGTTCGCCCACGCCAGGGGTGACAACGCCTGGTTGTGACCAGGGCGGGCGGTTGTTTGATCCGCGGCCCCGCCGCCCGCTTGGATCTCCCTGGCCGCCGGAGGCGCGGCCGGCGGAAGGGGTGTGGCGATGGTGCGCACGGGGGAGCGACGGTCGCTCGGCCGGGAGTTCGGGTGGCTCTGGACGGCCTACGCGGTCAGCGCGTTCGGGACGTGGCTCGCCTTCGACGCGTTCCCCCTGATCGCGATCACCGTGCTGCACGCCGGGCCGGCCCGGGTGTCGGCGCTGGCCGCCGCGGGCCTGCTGGCGGGGGCGGCGGTGGCGGTGCCGCTCGGCCCGTGGGTGGAGTTCCGCCGCAAGCGGCCCGTGATGGTCGCGATGGACCTGGTCCGGTGCGCGGCGCTGCTGAGCCTGCCCGCGGCGTTCCTCCTCGGCGGGCTCGGCTTCGCCCACCTGCTGGTCGTGTCGGTCGTCGTCGCCGCGGCCGACATCGCCTTCACCGCGGCGAGCGGCTCCTTCCTGAAGGCGCTCGTCCGGCCGGACGACCTGCTCACCGCGAACGGGCGGCTGGAGTCCACGAGCTGGACCGCCACCATGCTCGGGCCGCCGCTCGGCGGCGCCGCGATCGGCCTGTTCGGCCCGCTGGTCACCGTGGCGGCCAACGCGGTCAGCTTCCTGGCGTCGGCGGCCGGGATCCGCGCGATCGGGGGGACGGAGCCGCGCCCGGCCCGGAGCGCGGGCGCCCGGCTCCGGGCGGGGGACCTGCTCGAAGGGTGGCGGCACATCCTCACCGGCCCGGCGCTGCGCTCGCTGTTCCTCAACCAGATCCTGGTCGGCGGGCTGATCATGGCGACGGCGCCGGTGCTGGCCGTCCTGATGCTCGGCGACCTCGGGTTCGCGCCCTGGGAGTACGCGCTGGCGTTCGCCGTGCCGTGCGTGGGAGGGCTCGCCGGTTCGCGGCTGGCCCGGCCGCTGGCCGCGCGGTTCGGACGGGCCAGGACCATGCTGGTCTTCGGCACCCTGCGCGCGTGCTGGCTGCCCGGGCTGGCCTTCGTCCGCCCGGGCGTCGCCGGCCTGGTGCTCGTCATCGCCGTCGAACTCGGGCTGATCACCTGCATGGGGGTGTTCACCCCGCTGTACGCCACCTGCCGGCTGGAGTGGACGCCGCCCGACCGCGTCGCCCGCGTGCTGTCGGCGTGGTCGGTGACGAGCAAGCTCACGATCGCGGCCATGACGGGACTGTGGGGCGTGCTGGCCGGGCTCACCGGCCCCCGCACGGCCGTCGCGGTCGCGGGCGTCCTGTCCCTGGCGACCCCGGCGCTGCTGTTCCGCAACCGCCGCGCGCTCGCCGCCCCAGACGGCTTGACGCAGGTCAGCGCCAGTGCGAGCGTGACAAGAGAGGGGGAAGGGGGACCCGACATGATTGAGATCAAGAGCATCGAGAAGCCGGACGACCGGCGCGACTTCCCCAGGGGGCACCTGGAGATCGCCAACCTCAGCGGCCTCGTCTTCGGGAAGGCGACGTTCGAGCCCGGATGGCGCTGGACGGAGTCGGTGAAGGACATCGCGGGCACCGACCTGTGCGAGGTCCACCACAACGGCTACGTCGTCCAGGGGCGGATGCACATCCGCATGCGCGACGGCGCTGAGCAGGAGGTCGGCCCCGGCGACGTGTTCGTCGCCACGCCCGGCCATGACGCATGGGTCGTCGGGGACGAGGCCTGCGTCATGTTCGACTTCGCCGGCGGCATCGGCGAGTACGCCAAGGCCGGTCACTGAGCGTTCGGTTCCGTGAGGCGGGGGCGCCGTCAGATGCCCCCGCTTCCGCGTGTCAGGAGGACTCCGGGCCGGGTTCCGCGGGCCTGTGCCGCCGGTAGTGCCGCGCGACGCGGACGCGGTTGCCGCAACGCGCCGCCGAGCACCAGCGGCGGCGCGGGTGGGCGGGCAGGAAGAGCAGCACGCAGTCATCGGCCTCGCACGCCGCGTCTTCTACCGCGAGTCCCTGCCGGAGAGGGAGGACGCGCCCGTCCTGCTGCTCCTGCACGGCTTTCCGTCCGCCTCGCACCAGTTCCGCCGGCTCGTCGACGTCCTCGGCGCCCGCTACCGGCTGATCGCCCCGGACTACCCGGGCTTCGGCCACACGCGGGCGCCGGACGACTTCGCCTACTCCTTCGACGGGCTCGCCGACGTCATGGAGGGCTTCGTCGAGCGGCTCGGCCTCACCCGTTTCGCCATGTACGTGTTCGACTTCGGGGCGCCGGTCGGGTTCCGGCCAAGGAAGCCCAGGTCGCGCTGGCCTTCGACTACCACTCCAACGTCGAGCGCTACGGCCGCTGGCAGGCCTGGCTGCGCCGGTGGACGCCCACCCTCATCGTCTGGGGAGCCGGCGACCCGTTCTTCACCGTGTCCGGCGCCCGCGCCTACCTGCGGGACGTCCCGGACGCGGAGCTCCACCTTCTCGACACCGGCCATTTCGCCCTCGAAACCCACCTCCGGGAGATCGCGCCCCTCGTCGCCGCGTTCCTCGACCGTCTCGGGGCGTAGCGGGCCGGAAGGTCCGCAGGTCGCGAGGGCGGGGGCGGCGGTTCCGGCGAGAATTGATGACGCCGGGAGAGGCCGGGACGGGTAGGTTCGGGGAATGAACGATCGGCCTACTCTCGAGGACATCCGCCGCGCGCCGAAGGTGCTGCTGCACGACCACCTTGACGGCGGCGTGCGGCCCGCCACCATCGTGGACCTGGCGCGGGAGACCGGGTACGGGGACCTGCCCACCACCGACGCGGACGCCCTGCGGACGTGGTTCGAGGAGGCCTCCAACTCCGGATCGCTCGAACGGTACCTGGAGACGTTCTCCCACACGGTCGGGGTGATGCAGACCGTCGAGGCGCTCACCCGGGTCGCCTACGAGTGCGCCGAGGACCTCGCGAACGACGGGATCGTCTACGCGGAGGTCCGGTACGCCCCCGAGCAGCACCTGCGCGAGGGGCTGTCGCTGGAGCAGGTCGTCGAGGCCGTCCTGGACGGCTTCGCCCGCGGCCGCGAGGACTTCGGCATCCGCGTCGGGACGCTCGTCACCGCGATGCGGCACCAGGCGCGCAGCATGGAGATCGCGGAGCTGGCCGTCCGGTACCGGGACGCGGGCGTCGTCGGGTTCGACATCGCGGGCGCCGAGGCCGGGTACCCGCCCACCCGCCACCTGGACGCGTTCGAGTACCTGCAGCGCGAGAACGCGCACTTCACGATCCACGCGGGCGAGGGGTTCGGGCTGCCGTCGATCTGGCAGGCGATCCAGTGGTGCGGCGCCGACCGGCTCGGGCACGGCGTCCGGATCATCGACGACATCGAGGTCGAGGGCGGCGAGGCGCGGCTCGGCCGGCTCGCCGACTACGTGCGCGACAAGCGGATCCCGCTGGAGATGTGCCCGACCTCCAACATCCAGACGGGCGCGGCGAAGTCGATCGCCGAGCACCCGATCGGGCTGCTGCGGAGGCTGAGCTTCCGGGTCACGGTCAACACCGACAACCGGCTGATGAGCGGCACGACGCTGTCGGAGGAGTTCGCCAAGCTCGCCGACGCGTTCGGCTACGGATGGGACGACCTGCAGTGGTTCACGGTGAACGCGATGAAGTCGGCGTTCGCGCCGTTCAACGAGCGGCTCGAACTGATCAACGGGGTGATCAAGCCCGGTTTCGCGCAGCTCAAGTGGAGCGGCGCCCGGCCCCTGGCATGATCGAGCCATGACCATTCGCTCCACCGGCGGGCGCGTCGCCGCGTACGCGTGGCTGGTGTTCGCCGCCCTCAACCTCGTCGACCTGTTCGTCGGCATCACCGGCGACCCCGACTACTCGCTGACGACGGTGACGATCGCGTTCCTGCTGCTGCTCGGCTGCGGGATCGCCTACACGGTCGGGCTGCGGCCGCTGATCGCCGGCGACGAGGACGGGGTGACGATCCGCAACCCGCTGCGGGACGTCCGGGCGCCGTGGGGCGCGGTCCGCCGGATCGAGGGCAGGAACGCGCTCACGGTGGTGTTCGCCGGCCCGGACGGGACGGACCTGGAGACCCGGGCGTGGGTGCTCCAGACCTCGCCCCGGGCGCAGGCCAAGGCGGAGGCCCGCGCCGAGAAGGAGGCCCGCAAGGGCAAGGGGCAGGCGCAGGGGCTCGATCTGCGGGGGCGGACGCCGACCGCGTACGCGGCGCAGCAGTTGAACGAGATGAAGGAACGGCAGCGCTCCACGGCCCGGTCGGGCGCGCCGGACAAGGCGGCCAGGGCCAAGGCCGAGGCGGAGGAGCAGGGGCCCGCCAGGGGGAGGGTCACGTGGTCCGTTCCCGCGGTGGCCTCGCTGGCCGTCCCGCTGGCGGTGGTCGTCGCCCTGCTGATCGTCGGCGCGGTCGGCTGAGGGCCCCGGTCGGCTGAGGGGGCCGGGTCAGCCGATGGCCGCGGACACGTCCGCGCGGAGGGCCTCCAGGTCGGCGGCGGCGCGCGCGCGGACCTCGGCGACGTCCCCGTCCACCGGGAGGACGACCTCCAGGTAGCACTTCAGCTTCGGCTCCGTCCCGGAGGGGCGCACGACCACCCGCGAGCCCCCGGCCAGGCGGAACCGGAGCCCGTCGGTGGGCGGCAGGTCCCCGGCGGGCAGGGCGAGGTCGTCGAAGGACTCGACGCGCCGCCCGCCGAGCTCGCGCGGGGGATCGGAGCGCAGCCGGGCCATCGCCGCGGTGATCAGCGAGAGGTCGCTCACCCTGACCGACAGCTGGGACGTCGCGTGCAGCCCGTACCGGCGGGCTTGCGCGTCCAGCAGGTCGAGCAGCGTGCGGCCGTCGCGCCTGGCGTCGGCCGCGAGCGCGGCGACGGCGAGCGCGGCGCCGATGCCGTCCTTGTCGTTGACGAGCACGCCCCGGTCGTCGCCGACGCTGTAGCCGAGCGCCTCCTCGTAGCCGAACACCATCCTGAGGCCCGGACCGCCCGCCTTCATGATCCACTTGAAGCCGGTGAGCGTCTCGGCGAACCGGACGCGGTGCGCGGCGGCGATCGAGCGCAGCAGCGACGACGACACGATCGTCGTCGCGACCAGGCGGTCGTCGCCCGTGGTGTGCCGCAGCACGTGCTCGGCCAGCAGCCCGCCGACCTCGTCCCCGGTGAGGATCCGCCACCCGGACGGGCCCGGGACGGCGACGGCGCAGCGGTCGGCGTCCGGATCGTTCGCGATCACCAGGTCGGCGCCGCGGGCCCCGGCGAGGCCGAGCGCCAGGTCGAGCGCGCCCGGCTCCTCCGGGTTCGGGAAGTCGACGGTGGGGAAGTCGGGATCGGGCTCGGCCTGCTCCGGGACGACGGCCGGCGCGGGGAACCCGGCGCGCTCGAACGCGGCGAGCAGGACGTCCCGGCCCACCCCGTGCAGGGGCGTGTAGACGATCGAGACGTCCCGGTCGCCGCCGAGGCGCAGGGACGACACCGCGTCCAGGTAGAGGCCGGCGCCCTCGTGCACGGGCCACCCCTCGCCGAGGGGGAGCTCGTCGACGCGGCCGACGGCGTCGATCGCGGCGGAGATCTCCGCGTCCGTCGGCGGGACGATCTGCGCCCCGTCCGCCCAGTACACCTTGTAGCCGTTGTCGCGCGGCGGGTTGTGGCTGGCCGTGACCATGACGCCCGCCACGATGTCGTCGAACGCCCGGGTGAAGTGCGCCAGGACCGGCGTCGGGACGGGATCGGCGAACACCTCGGGACGCAGCCCCGCCCCGCTCAGCACGGCCGCAGTGTCGTCGGCGAACCGCCGGGAGCCGTGCCGCGCGTCGAACCCGATCACCACCCGGCCGCCGGCGGGCAGCCGGGCGGCCAGACCGGCGGCGGCGCGCATGACCGTCACCCGGTTCATCCGGTTCGGCCCGGCGCCGAGCTCGCCGCGCAGCCCGGCCGTCCCGAACTCCAGCCGCGTCCCGAACCGGTCGGCGAGGACCGCCTCGTCGCCCGCGTCGAGGATCGCCCGCAGTTCGGCGCGGGTCGCCGGGTCGGGGTCCTGGGCGAGCCACTCCCCGGCCCGCGCGCGCAGGTCGCTCACAGCTTCGCCAGGACGGTGGCGAGCAGGGTGCCCATGCGGCCGGCCGACGCGCGTCCCGCCGCGAGGACCTCCTCGTGGTCGAGCGGCTCGTCCGACAGCCCCGCCGCGATGTTGGTGACCAGGGAGATGCCGAGCACCTCCGCGCCGCCCTGGCGGGCCGCGATCGTCTCCAGCACCGTCGACATGCCGATCATGTCGGCGCCCAGCGTGCGCAGCATGCGGATCTCGGCGGGCGTCTCGTAGGTCGGGCCGCGGAACGCCGCGTAGACGCCCTCCGACAGGCTCGGGTCGGCCTCCTTGGCCAGGGCCCGCAGGCGTCCCGAGTACGCCTCGGTCAGGTCGAGGAACGTCGCGCCGGTCAGCGGGTTCGCACCGGACAGGTTCAGGTGGTCGGAGATCAGCACCGGGTCGCCCACCCGCTGGTGCTCGGGCCGCAGCCCGCCCGCCGCGTTCGTGAGCACCATCGTCTTGACGCCCGCGGCGAGCGCCGTCCGGACGCCGTGCACCACGGAGTCGACCCCGCGCCCCTCGTACAGGTGCGTGCGGCCGAGGAACACCAGCGCGCTGCGCCCGCCGATCTCCACGACCCGGATCCGGCCGGCGTGGCCCTCCACGGCCGGCGGCGCGAACCCGGGCAGCTCGGCCACCGTCAGCTCGGCGGCGGGCTCGCCCAGCTTGTCGGCCGCCGGAACCCACCCGGACCCCATGACGAGGGCGACGTCGAAGGAGTCGATGGACGTGCGGGAGCGCAGCGCGTCCGCGGCGTCCCGTGCCAGTGCAAAAGCGTCGTTGCTCACGCCGCCGACACTACCGCCGCGCCGCCCGGCCGCCGCCGGTCAGTCGCCCAGCGACTTGCAGGGGCGTGTGCGCAGGTCCTTGACGTAGTCGTCGGGCGCGCCGGCCTTCTCGGCGGCGTCGGCGAGGATGCCGAGATAGCGCGCGGACGGCAGCCCGCCCTCGTAGTCGTCCAGGACGTACATCCAGCACAGTGCGTCGCCGTCGAGCGTCTGCACCCGCACCCTGATCTTGCGGTAGACGTTGAGCGCGGCGCCCTCCCAGGCGTCGAGTTCCTTCTCGTCCCAGGCAGGCACGTCGTAGATGACGACGAAGACCTGCTCGGAGTCGTCCTCGACGACGGTCGCGAGAGCCCCGTCCCAGCCCTTGTCCTGCCCGCCGAAGGTCAGGCGCCAGCCGGCGAGCCAGCCGGTGCCGCGCATGGGCGAGTGGGGAGCCCGGCCGGCCATCTGCTCGGGGTCCATGTTGGAGGCGTACGCCGCGTACAGAGCCACGGGGGGAAGGCTACGCCAAGTAAGGCTCGGGGGTGTGGGGGACGCCCCCTACAGGGAAGACGCCACCGGGGGGCGGGGGTGCGGCTGTTGTGGTCTGCGATGGAACGCGCCACACCGGTTGATGGGCCACTCGGGGGTTGTTGCAGGAAGAAAGGGTCCGGAGCGGGACTTTTCACTGCCGTGAGTAGGAAACAATGGAAGATGTGACCCGCATCGTGATCATCGGAGGAGGCCCGGGCGGTTACGAGGCCGCGCTCGTCGCGGCGCAGCTCGGCGCCGACGTGACCGTCGTCGAACGGGACGGTCCGGGCGGCGCGTGCGTGCTCACCGACTGCGTGCCCTCCAAGACGCTCATCGCCACCTCGACCCGCATCGCGGTCATGTCGGAGTCGGCCGGCCTCGGGCTGCGCTTCAACGGCGGCCCGGACGGGATCGTCGGCGCCCTCGAAGCCGACATGGCCACCGTCAACAAGCGCGTGAAGGACCTCGCACGGGCCCAGTCGTTCGACGTCGCCGAACGGCTCGCCTACGAGGAGGTCAAGATCGTCCGCGGCGAGGCGCGGCTGGTGGAGCCGCACGTCGTGGCGGTCGGCGAGCGCCGCATCCACGCCGACATCGTGCTCATCGCGACCGGCGCGACGCCGCGCGTGCTGCCCGGCGCGGAGCCGGACGGCGAGCGCATCCTGAACTGGCGCCAGCTCTACGACCTGCCGGAGCTGCCCGAGGAGCTGATCGTGGTCGGCTCCGGCGTGACGGGCGCCGAGCTCGCGGGCGCCTACCTGTCCCTCGGCTCGAAGGTGACGCTGGTCTCCTCGCGCGACCGGATCCTGCCCACGGAGGACGCCGACGCCGCCGCCGTCCTGCAGGACGTGTTCCTGCGGCGCGGCATGAACGTCATGTCGCGGTCGCGGGCCGCGGCCGTGGAGCGGTCGGGCAACGGCGTGATCGTCACGCTGGAGGACGGGACGAAGGTCGAGGGCACCCACTGCCTGATGACCGTGGGGATGGTCCCGAACACCCGGGGCATCGGCCTGGAGGAGGTCGGCGTGCGGTGCGACGCGCGCGGCTTCGTCGAGGTCGACAAGGTGTCGCGGACGTCCGTCCCGCACATCTACGCCTCCGGCGACTGCACCGGCGTGCTCATGCTGGCGTCCGTGGCCGGCATGCAGGGGCGCATCGCGATGTGGCACGCGCTGGGCGAGGCCGTGCAGCCGCTGAAGCTCGGCTGGGTCTCCTCCAACATCTTCACGGATCCCGAGGTCGCGTCGGTCGGCGTGACGCAGCACATGGTCGACTCCGGGGACGTCAACGCCCGGACGGTCATGCTGCCGCTGTTCACCAACGCGCGCGCCAAGATGCAGGGCTTCGAGGACGGCTTCGTGAAGCTGTTCTGCCGCCCGTCCACGGGGATCGTGCTCGGCGGCGTCATCGTGGCGCCGCGGGCCAGCGAGCTGATCCTGGGCGTGTCGATCGCCGTCCAGCAGCACCTCACGGTCGACCAGGTGGCGCACACGTTCGCGGTCTACCCGTCGCTGTCGGGCAGCATCACCGAGGCGTCCCGCCGGCTGATGGCCGAGCACGCCTACTAGCGGCGTGCCCGGCCGGGCCGTCCGGAGATCCGGCTAGAAGTAGCGCAGGGCGACGTAGACCCACGCCATCAGCGTGCTCAGCACCGTCACGATGATCCCGTACCGGGTGAACTGCCAGAAGCTGATCGGGTTGCCGGTCTTGGCGGCGATGCCGATCGCGACCACGTTGGCGCTCGCGGCGACGGCCGTCCCGTTGCCGCCGAAGTCCGCGCCGAGGGCGAACGACCACCACAGCGCCTGCGCGGTCGTGGGGTCGGGCGCGCCCGCGGCCATCCCCTCCACGATCGGCGCCATCGTCGCCGCGTAGGGGATGTTGTCGAAGAACGCGCCGAGCACGGCCGATCCGAACAGCAGAGCGGTGGCGCCCGCGAAATAGTTGTCGCCCACCGCGTCCGCCGACCAGGTCCCGATCCTCTCGATGACGCCGGTGTGCCCGAGGGCGGCCACCATCACGAACAGCCCCATGAAGAAGACCAGGACGGGCCACTCCACCTCTTCGAGGACCTCGGAGACCTGGACGCGCGACACCAGCAGCATCACGCCCGCGCCGACGAGCGCCACGATGGACGGCTCGACGTGCAGCACCGAGTGCAGCGAGAACCCGGCGATGACCAGGCCGAGCACGGCCAGGCACCGGACGAGGAGCGCCGGATCGGTGATCGCCTTGCGCTCGTCCAGCGACATCACCTCGGCCGCGTACCGCTCGTCGTACCGGAAGGAGGAGCGGAACAGCACCCGGGCCAGCAGCACGAACGCGATGAAGACGATCACCGTGATCGGCGCCATGTGGACGAGGAAGTCGTTGAACGTCAGCCCCGCCCGGCTGGCGATGATGATGTTCGGCGGGTCCCCGATCAGGGTCGCGGCGCCGCCGATGTTGGACGCCAGCACCTCGGCGATGAGGTAGGGGTGGGCCGGGACGCGCAGCCGGTTGCAGACCACCACCGTCACCGGCGCCACCAGCATGATCGTGGTGACGTTGTCCAGGAACGGCGAGGCGACCGCGGTGATGAGCATCAGCATCACCAGCAGCCGGTACGGCCGGCCCCTGGAGCGCTTGGCCGCCCAGATCGCCAGGTAGTCGAAGAGCCCGGTGCCCTTGACGACCCCCACGATGATCATCATTCCGAGCAGCAGGAAGATGACGTTCCAGTCGATCCCGTCGTGCTCGGAGAAGAAGACCTCGGCGCCGGGGGCGAGCCCGAGGACCGTCAGCACGCCCGCGGCGACGAGGACGACCTTGACCTTGTCGACCTTCTCGGTCGCGATGAAGAAGAACGCGACCACGAACACGGCGAGTGCCGCGACCGCGGTCACCGCGCGCCCTCGCGCCGGGCGCCGGCGGGGGAGCCGTCCCTCAGTCGCCGGGCCTGGTCAGCGCCAGCGCCGACAGCAGCCGGTCGAGCGTGACCGCCCCGGCCAGCAGCCCGGCCTCGTCCACCACGGCGACCAGTGGGCTGCGCTGGCGCGCCATCAGCGTGGCGAGCTCCAGCAGCGTCGCGGACGTCCTGACGATCACCGGGCGGGGAGTGGGCGTTGCGAGGCAGTCGCCGACCGTGAGGTCGCGGATCTCGTGCCAGAAGACGTCGGCGTGCGCCTCGTCCACGGTCCGGGTCAGGGCCGGATCCTCCTGGTAGGCGACGGGGACCGCCAGCCGCAGCACCTGCGTGCCCGGCAGGACGACCAGGGGGCGCTGCGTCCGGTCGATCACGATCAGGCCGGGCAGCCGCCCGAGCGCCATGACCTGGATGGCGTGGGCGATCGAGTCGCCCAGGGTCACGGTGGGCACCTGTACGGCGATGTCCCGCGCTTGCATGGTGTCCTTTCGGCTTCCGGAAAGCCTGGTCCTCCGGGTGGATAGGGTCCTCCTTCTGGCGCCGGGGGCGGACCCGTCACGGGACGGCCTCCGCGGTGCCGTGGGCGGGGGACGGTGCCCTCCGCCCGTTCGCCGTGCCATGCGTCCGCCCCTTTCGTCCTGCGGCTTCCAGTCTTTTCGGCGGCGGCCCGCGTCCCCATCGGGCGCGGCACCCATATCGGGCGGTGGGGATCATGTATTCGCGGGCGGCGGCCCGGTCCCGCCGGGGCGGCGCGCCTAGGATGAGGACGAGACCGCAGGTGACCGGTGCGCACGAGAGGCGGTGATCGGTGCACGCGGGAGGCTTCGCGCACACCCGGGAGTCGGCGACCCGGATCCTGCTCGCCGACGACCACGCGCTGGTGCGCCGGGGGCTGCGCCTGATCCTGGACGCCGAGCCCGACCTGACCGTGGTGGCGGAGGCCGCCGACGGGGCGGAGGCGGTCGACGCGCTCGCCGCGGGCGGCGTCGACCTGGCGATCCTCGACATCGCGATGCCCCGCATGACGGGGCTGCAGGCCGCGCGGGAGATCTCCCGCCGCTTCCCCGGCGTCCGGACGCTGATCCTGTCGATGTACGACAACGAGCAGTACCTGTTCGAGGCGCTCAAGGCGGGCGCGTCCGGGTACGTGCTGAAGTCCGTCGCCGACCGCGACCTGCTGCACGCCGTCCGCGCCGCGATGCGCGGCGAGCCGTTCCTGTACCCGGCGGCGGTGACCGCGCTGATCCGCGAGTACCTCGACCGCGACCGGCGCGGCGAGGGCCAGGCGAGCATCCTGACGCCCCGCGAGGAGGAGATCATCAAGCTGGTCGCGGAGGGCTACTCGTCCCGGCGGATCGCCGAGACCCTCACGATCAGCGTCAAGACCGTCGACCGGCACCGCGCCAACATCCTCGGCAAGCTCGGGATGCGCGACCGGCTGGAGCTGACGAAGTACGCGATCCGCGTCGGGCTCGTCGAGCCCTGAGCGGCGGGCGCGGCGCCCGGCGGCGTCAGGCCCGGCGTGCGCCGGGCGGGGGGACGACCAGCCTCACCTCGGTGCCGCCGCCGTCCGCCGGGCCGATCGTCAGCTGCGCGCCGACGAGCATCGCGCGCTCCCGCATCCCGTGGATGCCGGACCCCACCCGGTCCGGCGGGCCGGTCCCGTCGTCGGCCACCCGCAGGACGACCCGGCCCTCCTCGTCCTGGGCGAGCGACAGCTCGGCGTTCCGCGCGCCCGAGTGCCGCCACACGTTCGTCAGGCTCTCCTGCGCGATCCGGTAGATCACCAGTTCGGCGTCCGCGCCGAGCCCCTCGGGGACGGGCTGGACGCGGCGGGTCACGCGGGGGCCGCCCGTCCCGGAGAAGTCCGTGGCGAGGGCGGTGAGCGCGCTGGTCAGCCCCAGGTCGTCCAGGACGCCGGGGCGCAGCCGCCGGGCGACGCGGCGCACCTCGTCCAGGCTGGACCGGACGGTCTCCTGGACCTCCCGCAGCTCCTCCGAGATCTCCTCCGGCGCCCGGTTCGCCACCGACTTCAGCTCCAGCAGCACCACGGTGAGGGTCTGGCCGATCTCGTCGTGGAGCTCCTGGGCGATGCGGCGGCGCTCCGCCTCCTGCGCGTCCAGGACGAGGGCGGTGCTGGTGCTGCGGTCGGCCTCCAGCCGGTCGAGCATCGCGTTGAACTCGTCGACCACGTGGAACAGGTCGCCGCTGCCGCCGGCCGGCAGCCGGTCGCCGGAGCGCAGCGAGTCCATGCGCGCCATCAGCGCGGTGAGCCCATCCAGCGGAGCCAGGCCGGCGCGCAGCAGCAGGGCGTTCGCCGCGACCATGACCGCCAGCCCGCCCAGGAGCACGAAGAACTCGTTCAGGAGGATCGGCGTCGACACGGTCACCGGTCCCACCGCCAGCACGAGGGTGCCGACCACGAACACCAGGCCGTTGATGCCGAGGATGCGCCAGAACAGCGCGGACGCGGGTGTCCTGCTCACGGGGAACGCCCCTCAGAAGCCGCCGAAGTCCCCGCCTCCGCCGAAGTCGCCGCCGCCCCCGAAGTCGCCTCCGCCGAAGTCCCAGCCACCGCCGACGTCGCCGTCGCCCCCGCCGAAGTCGCCTCCGCCGAAGCCTCCGCCGAACCCGCCGCCCCACATCGAGCCGAGCGCGGTGCCGATCAGCATGCCGCTGAGCAGGTCGACGCCGCCGTAGCCGTAGTAGTAGCCGCCGGCGTAGGGCGCGTAGGCGGGGCCGGCGTTCCAGTACGGCTGCCGCCCCCCGCCGACCGGGACCATGCGGACGTCGGGGTCGTTCCCGTGCAGGACGGCCTCCGCGTCGGCCGCGCACGCCGGGACGGAGCGGGCGACGCCGCCGGGCGGCGCCCACGTCACGTCCTGGACGGACGGCCCGTGCTGCGGGTTGAAGAAGCAGGGCGGGCGCCGCTCGGGCACCGGGTCGCCGGCGAGCCGGGCGCGCGTCGCGGTCATGTAGTAGCGGCCGTCCTCCAGCGCCGTCGTGACCTCCTGCATGTCCTGCGGCCGGGCGGCGCGCTCGGTCGCGGACTTGGCGCGGTCGTAGGAGTTCATCGCGCGCTCGTAGTCGGCGCGGGTGTCGGGATCGAGGCCGCTGTCCATGACGTTCAGGTCGAGGCGGGCGATGTCCTCGCCGAGGAGCGTCACGTCCTCCTGTACGCCCGCCTTGAGGTCGGCCATCTCGCGCGCCGCCCGCTCCCGCCGCTTCCTCCTGGCGTTGAGCATGACGCCCGTGATCGCCGCCACCACGAGCACGAGCACGCCGAGCAGCACGTAGCCGATCGTCGCGCTGGACCTGGAGTCGCTGTCGACCTTCTTCTCGGCGAGGCCGCCGAACTGGATCAGCCGCTGCTTCAGCGGCGCGCCCTCGGTGCGGGTGACCAGCTGGTTGATCTCCGCGCGGTCCAGCTTCTTGGAGATCGCGCCCATCCGGGCGCCGTCGGCGGTGACCGCGACGTAGGTCTGGCCCTTGCCGACGCGCTCGGCGACGGCCGGGAGCAGTTGCCGGACCTCGGCCGCGGTCACGTCGTTGCGGACGACCACGGCGCGGATGTCGGCGTCGCTGTCGCCGCCGAGGGACGTCTCGATCTCGTTCCGGTCGGCCGGGGTCAGCGGGTTTCCGGCGCCGCTCGTCACGTACAGCCGCGAGTCGATCAGGCCCTTGGCGATCTGGCCGACGGTGTCGTCCGCCGCCGCCCGCGGAGCCGCCGCCCGCACGGCGGTTCCCGTCGCCGTCGCCGTCGCCGTCGCCGTCGCCGTCGCCGTCGCCGTCGCGGTCGCCGTCGTGCGGGTGGCGGCGGCCTGCGACGCGGCGGCGCCCGCCGGGGCGGCCAGGGCGAACGCCGGGACGGCGACGGCGGCGATGACCGCCGCCGCGGCGCCCCCGCGAGCCGCTCGAACGGCCCGGTTCTCGGTGCTCATGCTCTCAGTCTGCCCACGTGGACGCACCGATGCGTCCTTCGCAGGACGGATTTGCGCACGCGCCGCATGGGCGCTGCGCCCCATCCCCTCCAGGGACCCGGAGCGCCGGGGCCCTGGAGGCGGCGCGGGCCGGGGGCCGCGCTCAGGAGTCCTTGATCTCGCAGATCACGGCGCCCGCGGAGACGGTCTGGCCCACCTCGGCGGACAGGCCGGTGAGCGTCCCCGCCTTGTGCGCGGTGAGCGGCTGCTCCATCTTCATGGCCTCCAGGACCACGATGGTGTCGCCGGCCGCCACGGTCGCGCCCTCCTCGACGAGGAGCTTGACGATGGTGCCCTGCATCGGGCTGACCAGGGAGTCGCCGGACGCCTGCGCCGCGCCGCCCTTCTTGGCGCCGCGCCGCCTGGCGGGCGCCGCCTTGCCGGCGGCGGGGGCGGCGGAGGCGCCGAACCCGGCGGGCAGGACGACCTCGATGCGGCGGCCGCCGACCTCCACGGTGACGCGCTCGCGCTCGCCCTCGTCCTCCTCGCCCGCGGGGGGAGCCTCGTGGGGCGGGATCGTGTTGTCGAACTCCGTCTCGATCCACCGGGTGTGGACGCTGAACGGGGTCTCGTCGTCCGCCGGGACGAACGCCGGGTCGTCCAGCACCGCCCGGTGGAACGGCAGGACCGTCGGCATGCCCTCGACGACGAACTCGGCGAGGGCGCGGCGGGACCGCTCGACGGCCTGCCGCCGCGTCGCGCCCGTCACGATCAGCTTCGCGATGAGGGAGTCGAACTCCTGGGGGACGGTCTGCCCGGCCTCGTAGCCGGCGTCCAGGCGGACCCCGGGGCCCGTCGGGGGGTGCCAGGCCGTCAGGGTGCCGACGGCGGGCAGGAACCCGCGCCCGGCGTCCTCGGCGTTCAGCCGGAACTCGATCGAGTGGCCGCGCAGCTCCGGGTCGCCGTAGCCGATCTCCTCGCCGTCGGCGACGCGGAACATCTCGCGGACGAGGTCGACCCCGGCGACCTCCTCGGTGACGGGGTGCTCGACCTGCAGGCGCGTGTTGACCTCCAGGAACGAGATCGTCCCGTCCTGGCCGACGAGGAACTCGCACGTCCCGGCGCCGACGTAGCCGGCCTCCTTCAGGATCGCCTTGGACGAGGAGTACAGCAGCTCCAGCTGCTCCTCGGACAGGTACGGCGCGGGCGCCTCCTCGACGAGCTTCTGGTGGCGGCGCTGGAGCGAGCAGTCGCGCGTGGACACCACGACCACGTTGCCGTGCTTGTCGGCCAGGCACTGCGTCTCCACGTGCCGGGGCTTGTCGAGGTACCGCTCGACGAAGCACTCGCCCCGCCCGAAGGCGCCCACGGCCTCGCGGACGGCCGACTCGTACAGCTCGGGCACCTCCTCCAGCGTCCGGGCGACCTTCAGGCCGCGCCCGCCGCCGCCGAACGCGGCCTTGATCGCGATGGGCAGGCCGTGCTCGCGCGCGAACGCGACGACCTCGTCCGCGCCCGACACCGGGTCGGCGGTGCCGGCGACCAGCGGCGCGCCCACCCGCTGGGCGATGTGCCGGGCCTGCACCTTGTCGCCGAGCGCGGTGATCGCGGCCGGCGGCGGACCGATCCAGGTCAGTCCCGCGTTCTGCACGGCCGCGGCGAAGTCGGCGTTCTCCGCCAGGAAGCCGTAGCCGGGGTGGACGGCGTCGGCGCCCGACTCCGAGGCGATCTTCAGCAGCTTGTCGATGTCCAGGTAGCTCTCGGCCGCCGTCCGCCCGCCGAGGGCGAACGCCTCGTCGGCGACCCGAACGTGCAGCGCCTCCAGATCGGGCTCGGCGTACACCGCCACACTGGCCAGCCCCGCGTCGCGGCAGGCACGGGCGATACGGACCGCGATCTCGCCGCGGTTGGCGATCAGGACTTTGCGCACGTGGGTCTCCTCCTTCAACCTCGCAGGCAGTCTAGATAACCCGGATCCCAGGTTTTCGTAAGCCCCTCCTTATTGGGGGCGAGGTCCCGGATAGTGGGAGGCTTCCCCAGAAAGCGGTACCCCCAGGGGGATCCGGGCGGGGCTCCGGTCCGTCTCATCCGGGAACCCGCGGCACGACCCCCCGTGCGGGCATGAGAGGAGCCACCGTGGCCGAGAAGAAGACGTCCACAGCCAGGGAGAAGGCCGGCGCGACCCGGCGCTCCGGGGTGAGGGCGCCCAGCCGGCGCACCGCCATCGTCGCCGCCGTGCTGCTGGTCGTCGTGGGATGGCCGGTGCTGAGCGCGCTGTTCGGCGGCTTCGAGCGCACCGGCGGCGGCGAGATCGCCGTCGTCCGCAACGGCGGGTTCTTCGACAACAACAGGATCCGGCAGGTCATCGACCCCGGATCCGGCCGCGTCTGGGTCGGGCTCTACTCGCAGGTCCACAAGTACCCCGCCCAGCAGCGCTTCTACACGATCACCTCGGACTCCGGGAAGGGCGACGAGTCCGGCGTGGACGTCGTCACCGTGCCGAGCTCGGACGGCGTCAACATGGGCATCGAGGGGACGCTGTACTTCACGCTCAACCAGGACCACAAGGCCCTCAGGCAGTTCGACGACAAGTACGGCACCCGCAAGTTCCGCAGCGCCAGCGGCGAGACCTACAACGTCTACGACGGCGACAAGGGCTGGTCGGCGTTCCTCGACCAGATCGTCCGGCCGGTCATCGACAACGACCTGCGCAGCCAGATCAACAGCTTCCGCTGCGCCGAGCTCGTCTCCTCCTGCGCCCTCGTGCAGAACTCCTCCGCGCCGAGGAACGTCCAGACCGCGGGGCAGCAGGCGCAGAGCAACAACGGCAACATCGCCAAGGTGCAGAACGCGATCAACACGAGCCTGGCCGCGGACCTGGAGCAGACGCTCGGCGGCAAGTTCGTCACCAACATCCACTTCAACCTGGTGCGGATCACCCTGCCGGCCAAGGTGCAGGACGCGGTGGACCGCGCGCAGGCCGCGTTCGCGCAGATCAGCGAGGCCCAGGCCAAGGTCGCCTCGGCCAAGGCGGAGGCCGCGGCCAACAAGGCCCGCCAGGACGGCTACAACAAGTGCCCGACCTGCGCGAGGATCGAGGAGCTGAAGGCCCTTCCGCAGGGCATCACGGTCTACGCGCCCGGCAACCCGAACGGCTCGCTCCTGCGGGGCAGGTAGGCGCCGGGGCGGCGGCGGGCGCGGACGGCGAGGGAGGCGGTCGTGCGGTTTCTGATCGTTCTGGTGGCGCTGGCGGTGGCGGCCGTGGTGGTCGTCCTGCTGCTCTACGGGTTCTCCGACCGGTCGTCGCGGAGCCGGGCGCGGCTGGAGGGCGGCGCCCGGTGGGAGGCGCACACCGAGTCGACCGGCGGCGTCACCACGGTCGTCGTCCGGCGGGTCTCCCGCGGCGGCGCCGGTGAGGTGCTCGCGGAGCTCGGCCGCCAGGCCGTCGCCGCCATTCCGGACGGTGATCCGGAATGGGAGGAGCGCTACCACGAGGCGATGGCGCGGGCCCGCTCGCGCGTCGCCGCACTGGAGAGCGAAGCGGACTGAACCGGCGTTCCTCCCACGGTCCGGCCGTGTAATGTCGGCTCGGACCCACCAGCCTTTGATCAGCGGGAGAGGCCGATGGTTCGCCCGTGGCCCCGGGCCGGACTGGCGGTCGTGCTGGCCGCCTGCCTGCTGGCGCCCGCGTCGGGCGTGCGCGGGCCGACCCCTGCGGTGGAGGACTACCTCACCCGCCAGCTCACCGTCGCCGCGAACTCCTACCTGGAGCGCCGCTCCCAGGCCCTCGTGCAGAAGGACGGCCGCGACCGCGGCGCCGCCCCCACGGAGGTGCTCGGCGTGCGGATCTCCCCGTCGCTGGTGCGGTCGCAGGAGAAGGCCGTCCGGGAGCTGGAGACCCGCAACCGCGCTCCCGTGGAGGGCGGCCCCGCCTACACCGGGGCCCGCACGCGCCTGGACGAGGGCCGCGCCGTCCGCACGGGCGACCGCATCACGCTGGAGGCGGTGGAGCACACGGAGATGCGCTACGGCCTCGGCGGCCGGGGGAAGGTCACCCAGTCGGTGCGGCGCCGGTTCGAGTTCCGCGCGTCCGGCGAGCAGATCACCATGGTCGGCGAGCGGGTCCTGGACCCGGGGGCGCACCCGGTGAACGACCCGATCGGCGAGAACCGCTGACGCGCCGCTCCTCCCTTTCTTGCGGCGATCTCCATTCACCTCCGGAAACCGCTCTGAAATTCTCTTGACGCGCAGTAATTATCCTCGTCACAAGCCGTTCGGTCCCGCCCTCGCTGGCCACATCCGGACAGGCCGTCATGGTGGGAATGTGGCCGTTTCGACGGGGGATACCCGGGGGGTCGCTGGATGGATGTGATCGGTGGGGCGTAGGCTGGCGCCATTCCTGCGGCAGCGGCTGGAAACGTTCCAACGATCAGCGAGGAAAGGGCCGGGGCGATGGGTGACAAGCGCGGCGCCAACCTGGGCGAGCTAGAGGAACTGTCCCGCATCTTCAGCAAGCACTCCCGCAACCTCGACGCCCTCATCAAGGACCTCAACGGCCGCACCGTGAGCAGCAGCGCGGCCTGGTGGGGCCCCGGGGCCGACCGCTTCCGCGCCTCCTGGGCCGAGGCCAAGACCGCCTTCGACAAGATGGCCGTCGCCCTCGAACAGGGCAGCCAGGACATCCGCAGGTCCCAGCAGAACATCGAGGCCGCCACGCGCTGAGCCTCCGCGAGCCGCGGGTCCCGGCCCATCCCCCCGAGGCCGGGACCCGCCTTTTTTCTTCGCCCGGCGCCCTCCGCCCGGCGGGGGCCGGTCGCGATCAGTCGGAGCCGACCGGAGGGGGAAGCGCCACCTGGATCCGGGTGGTGGCGCCCGCGGCCACGAACAGGCCCCGGCCGGTGGGCCCGCCCAGCGGCGCGTTGCGGGGCAGGCGCAGCCCGAACAGGTCGCCGTCGTCCGGGGAGTCCACCGACAGCAGGACGCCCGACCGCGAGCGCCGGGTGTCGGACAGGAAGCCCCGGTAGCCGCGGCCCAGATCGTCGGTGGTGCCGCCGATCACGACGGCGTGCTCCCCGTCGCGGGCGGTGCGCAGGACGCCGCTCAGGGCCTCGTCCAGCTCGGTCTCGTCCAGGAGCTCGGCGTCGTCCACGACCACCGCGAAGCGGTGCTCGTCGCCGATCGCGCGTTCCAGGTCGTCGGCGCCGGAGTCGGACGTCAGCACGCCGAGCACGCCGGGCCTGCCCGCCAGCAGGCGCAGCGGGGAGCGGCGCGGCGTCACCAGGACGACCGGGACGAGCCCGCCGCCGACCGCGGGGTCGAGCAGCGACTGGACGATCGTCCGCAGCGTCGTGGAGCGGCCCGAGCGGGGCGGCCCGGCGACGGCGAACCCCGGGCCCTCGTTGAGCAGGTCGACGCCGACGGGCGCGAGCGTGTCGCCGCCGACGCCGACCAGCGCCCACAGCGCCGAGGGGGCCAGGAACTCCGGGTCGAGCGACATCGCCTCCCGGTAGGTGACGCGGACCGGCAGCTCGTCCACGTGCAGGGGACCCCGGCGGCGCGGCAGCCGGCCGTAGCGGGACACGCAGCTCCGGGCGATCTCCTGCAGGGCCGCGACCTGGGCCGCGCCGGACGCGTCGTCCCCGAGGAGCGCGATCTGCGACTCGCGGGGAGGCGCGCCGGGCCCCGCGGGCTCCAGGGCGCGCCCGGGCGGCATCTCGGCGGGGATCTGCCGGTCCTGCAGGCCGCCGTACCCGTAGTCGTTCGGGTCGGCCATGCGCAGGATGAGGCGGCGGTCGAAGACCGTGGAGACCTGCCCGCCGAGACCGGAGCGGTCGCCGGTGAACACGGCGCGCAGCCCGGCCGCGGCGCCCTCGCGCAGCAGCCGGACGACCTGGTCGACGAGGCGCCCGTAGTCGTAGTGCTCGAACGCGCCGAGGAAGCCCTCCCAGCGGTCCAGGAGCAGGACCATCCACGGGAGGCGGTCGGTGGCGGCGACGGCGGCGCGCTGCTCGGCGAGGGAGGAGAACCCCGCCTCGGCGAGCACCTGCTGGCGGCGGGCGACCTCGGCGGAGAGCGCGGTGAGGAGGCGCTCGCAGCGGTCGAGCTGGTCGCGGGTCACGACGGCACCGCAGTGCGGGAGGGAGACCAGCGGCAGCAGGGCGTTCGCGCCGCAGTCGACGGCGTACAGGTGCGCGTCGTAGGGGGAGGACGCCCCCGCCAGGGACCCGGCGATCGTGCGCAGCGCCGTGGAGCGGCCCGACTGCGCGGACCCGGCGATGTAGAGGTGGCCGCCCGCCGCGAGGTCGAGCGTCAGCTCCTCGCGGGACTGGACGGCGGGCAGGTCGGTGACGCCGAACGGGATCGGCGGGACGTCCACGACGGAGCCGCCCGCGGCGGTGCGGGGCGCCAGCGCGACCCGCTCGGGCAGCGGGCTCAGCCACGGCGAGGGCTGCCGGGCGATCCCGGCGCGGCGCGCGGCCTCGTCGACCGCCTGGACGAGCACGCCGAGGTCGGTGGCGAGCACGGCGTCGTCGGCCGCCTCGCGCGGCGCGGGCAGCGGATGGCCGAGGCCCTGCCACGGCAGCGGGTGGACG
>NZ_JBEZJP010000065.1:0-26249 GCF_040653175.1 Actinomadura sp. NPDC048032 | reverse complement strand
GGCACTTCGCCCTGTGCGCGCCGATGGCGCCCATGGGCGTCGAGTACCGGGCCTCCGGGCGCCGGACGACCTCCGCACGGCCTGCTCCCCTGATCGACCTTCGGACCCGGCCCCCAGCGACTTTGGTCGCCGGAGCCTGGCCCGGTGGCCGCTGCCCGGGCGTGCCCGACCCCGGAAGGCTCGGTGGCGGGCGGCTCGACCAGCGAGGAGCAGACGTGTCACACCAGGGACCGACGGCACAGCGGAGACCTTCGGCGAGGATCAGCCGCAGGACCGTGCTCGCCGGGACGGCGGCGGCCGCCGTGTCCGGGGCGGCGGTGATCGCCTCTGCCCCGACGACCGGCACCGCGCAGGCCGCGCCGTCCCGGAGGCGGCCGCTGCCGCAGCACGGCGTCAACTACGACACCGAGCGCGAGGTGTGGAAGCCCGCGTACGTGCGGCGCGAGATCCGGGCGATCCGCCGCGACCTGCACTGCAACGCGATCATCCTGCTCGGCTCGGACCTGGGACGCCTCATGCTCGCGGCCCGCTGCGCGGCGGAGGAGGGCATGTTCGTGTGGTTCGAGGCCCGGCGGTTCGACAGGGACGCGCGGGCGACGCTGAGGTTCCTCACCGCCGTCGCCAAGGCGGCCGAGGGGCTCCGCCGCGTCCACGCCGGCGTCGGCATCTCGGTGGGGTGCGAGCTGACGATCTTCATGGAGGGGCTGGTGCCCGGTAAGGACTGGCGGGAGCGGGCCGCCAACCTCGGGACCCCGGCGGGCGAGGGCTACAACGAGCGGCTGAACGCGTTCCTCGGCCGGGCGCTCAGGACCGTCCGGCCGCTGTTCGGCGGCCGCCTCACCTACACCTCCGGCGTCTGGGAGGAGGTCGCCTGGAGCGGCTTCGACGTCGTGGGCGTCGACCTGTACCGGGACGAGACGAACGAGGCGACCTACGTCCAGGACGTCCGGGCCCTGCACCGGTTCGGCAAGCCCGTCGTCATCACCGAGTTCGGATGCTGCACCTACCGGGGCGCGGACAGGCGCGGCGGCGACGGGTTCGACATCGTCGACTGGTCGCAGGACCCGCCCGTCATCCCGCCGGGCTACGTCCGCGGCGAGCGGACCCAGGCCCGCTACATCTCCGAGCTCCTGGACGTCTACGAGGCCGAGGGCGTGTACGGCGCGTTCGTCTACGACTTCATCGAGCCCGACGGCCCGTACTCCCCCGATCCCGCCAGGGACCTCGACATGGCCGGGTTCTCCCTGGTCAAGGTGCTCCCGCCCGAGACGGGACTCGGCTACGAGAAGACCGGCCACTTCGAGCCGAAGCTCGCGTTCCGCACCCTCGCCCGCCGCTACGCCCCCTAGGCGGCGAGGGCGGCGCCGGCGGCGATGCCGAGGGCCAGGGACAGCAGGGCGGCGGCAGCGGCGAGCGCGGTGGCGCCGCGCGCCCGGGGCGGCGGGCGGGACGGCCGCCGGAACAGCGGGACGATCCAGCGCAGGTAGTAGAAGACGCTGGCGACCGTGTTCACGGCGGCGACCGCCGCGAGCCACGCGTGACCGCCGTCCAGCGCCGCGCCGAACATCAGGACCTTCCCGACGAACACGGCGGTCGGCGGCGTCCCGACGAAGCCGAGCAGGCAGACGACGAGGGACAGGCCGAGCAGCGGCGAGGCGCGCAGCAGCCCGGTGTATCCGGCCAGGTCGTCGCGGCCGGCGGCGACCACGACCGCGAAGGCGCCGAGGTTCGTCACCGCGTAGGCGGCCACGAAGTACAGCAGCGCGGGACGGGCCAGATCGGTCCGTCCCGCCATCGCGACCGGGACGAGCAGGTAGCCCGCCTGGCTCACGGTCGAGTACGCCAGCAGGCGCCGGACGTTGTCCTGCCCGAACGCGGCGAGGTTGCCGAGCGTCATCGTCGCCGCCGCGACCACGGCGAGGAGGGCGGCCCAGCCGTCCGGGGAGGTCTCGGCGCCGAGGCGGTAGAGGGCGGCGAACGCGCCGATCTTGGGGACGGTGGTGACGTACGCGGCGACGGCGGGCGGGGCGCCCTCGGTCACGTCCGGCACCCAGTAGTGGCCCGGGACGGCGCCCGCCTTGAACAGGAGCCCGGCGAGGAGCGCGACGAGGCCCGCCGCGACCGCCGCCGGGGGCGCGCCGGCAAGCCCGGTCCGCAGCACCGGGTAGGCGGTGCCGCGCCCGACGCCGGACAGCAGCGTCACGCCGCCGAGCATGAGCACGCCCAGCAGCGCTCCCATCAGGTAGTACTTCAGCGCGGCCTCGGTCCCGGGCGCGTCCTTGCCGAACCCGGCGAGCGCGTAGGCGGGGATGCTCGCCAGCAGGTACGCGGCGACGAGGACGAGCAGGTCGGACGAGGCGCCGAGCATGATCGTCCCGAGTGCGGAGAGCAGGATCAGGACGTGGTGCTCGCTCTCCCTCGGATGGCCGCGGACCCGCCCGGCCGCGAGCAGGACCACGGCGAGCGTCGAGCCGAGCACGGTGATCCGGGTGACGTGCGTGACCGCGTCGACGGAGAAGGAGTCGAACGCCATGAGGCCGGGACGGGCCGCCGCGGCCCCCGCGAAGGCCAGGCCGGCGACGAGCCCGGCCGAGCAGACCACCGGGACCGGCCACTGGCGCGCGCGGGGCAGGAACATCCCCGCCATCAGCCCGGCCACGGCGGCGGCCAGCACGCACAGTTCGGGGGCGAGGTCGGCGGGGTTCTCGTTCATCAGCGGCCCACCAGCGCGACGACGGCGGCCGACAGCGGTTCGATCGTGTCGAGCAGGAAGCGCGGCGCGACGCCGATCACCAGCGACAGCGCCAGCAGCGGGACGAGCGCGGCCAGTTCGGGGCGCCGCACGTCGGTGACGAGCGGGGTCAGCTCGCCGGGCGGGCCGAGCACGGCGCGGTGCAGGACGCGCAGGAACAGCGCCGCCGTGACGAGGATGCCGAGGACGGCCAGGGCGCCGGTGACCGCCGTCGCCGCCGTGCCGCTCCCGATCGTCCCGGCGAAGATCTGGAACTCGGCGACGAACCCAGACAGGCCCGGCAGCCCGAGCGAGGCGAACGCGGCCACCGCGGTCAGCGCGGCGAAGACGGGCGCGCCGCGCGCGATGCCGCCGAACCGCCCGAGGTCGTAGCTGCCCGCCCGGTCGTACAGGACGCCGCACAGCAGGAACAGCGCGCCGGTGACGAGGCCGTGGCTGACCATCTGCGTGACCGCGCCGGTGACGGCGAGCCGCCGCGCGTCGGCGTCGCCGGCGGCGTATCCGGCCGCGCCCAGCGCGAGGACGACGTACCCCATGTGGTTGACCGACGTGTAGGCGACGAGCCGCTTGAGGTCGTCCTGCGCCAGCGCGACCAGCGCCCCGTACAGGACGCCGACCAGCCCGACGATCAGGAAGACCAGGGCGTAGCGCCGCCAGGCGTCCGGCAGCATCGGCATCGCGATCCGGACGAGCCCGTAGACGCCCATCTTCAGCATCACGCCGGCGAGGATCGCCGACCCCGCGGCGGGCGCGTCGGTGTGCGCGGGCGGCAGCCAGGTGTGGAAGGGCACGACGGGCGTCTTGACGCCGAGGCCGATCCCGACGGCGAGGAGCGTCAGCGCCGCCAGGCCGCCGCTCCGCGGCGGGTTCCGGGTCAGTTCGACCATGTCGAACGTGTGCGGGTCGGCGCCCAGGTAGAGGCCGATGAACCCGAGCAGCAGGACGAGCGATCCGAGGAACGTGTAGAGGAAGAACACCAGCGCCGACCGCGTCCGGTCGCCGTGCCCCCACAGCAGGATCACGAAGTACATGCCGACGATCGACAGGTCGAAGAAGACGAAGAACAGCAGCAGGTCGAGGGCCGCGAAAAGGCCCAGGCAGACGGTCTCCAGGAAGAGGAACAGGATCGCGAACGCCCGCACCCGGTGGGTCTGCCGCAGCGAGTACACCGCGCACGCGGCGAACAGGACGGCGGTCAGGGCCAGCAGTGGCAGCGACAGGCCGTCCACGCCGACGTGGTAGCCGGCCCGGACGGACGGGATCCACCGGACGTCGGTCTCGTAGGCGATCCCGCCGCGGGTGCCGTGCGCGGCCCACATCCCGATGACGAGCGCGAGGTCCAGGACGCTGACGCCGATCCACGTCCAGGGGACCGCGCGGCGCGGGACGGCGGGCAGCGCGAGCGCCACCGCCAGCGGGAGGAAGACCACCAGGTTCAGCATCGGCTCACCCGGCCAGCACGGCGACGACGACGAGCACCGCGAGCACCACGGCGGCCTGCGCGTAGTACATGTGGACCTGCCCGGTCTGCGGGCGCCGCGCCAGGGCGCCGAGCCCGCGCGCCGCACGCCCCACCGCGTTGACGAGGCCGTCCACCCGGAACTCGACGCGGCGCCCGGCCAGCCCGGCGGTCGCCTGGACGCCGCGCGCGACGCCCCGGACCGCGCCGTCGACGACCCGGTCGTCGAATCGGGCGAGGGCCCGGGCCGCGGCGAACGACGGACGGACCACCAGGACCGAGACGGCGTCCTCCAGCCAGAGCCAGTGCAGCGCCCACGCCGGCTCCGGGATCCGCCGGACGGCCACGACCGCGCCCACCGTGAGCACCGCCAGAAAACCGGAGAGGGCGAACGACCAGGGTCCGGGGCCGCTCTCATCCGGCATGCCGAGCAGCCGCCGCCAGGCGTCCGCGACCGGGGGCAGGCCGAGCGCCCCGAGCGAGGCCGCCGCGACGGCGAGCGGGACCAGCGGCGCCCGCTGCGCGAACGGCACCCGGACCGCCCCGCCTCCGGCCACCGGACGGAACGCGGCGAGCAGGGCCTTCGCGGCATACGCCGCCGACAGGACCGACGCCGCGAGCCCCACCGCGAGGAGGGCCGGCGAGCCGCCGGAGCCCGCGAGGATCTCGTCCTTGGTGACCCACAGCGACAGCGGCGGGACGCCGGCCAGCGCGAGCGCGCCCGCTCCGAACGCCGCGCCGACCGTCCGATGCCGCCGTGCCGCGCCCTGCAACGCGTCCAACCGCTGCGTCCCGAGCACGCCCAGCCACACGCCCGCACAGAGGAACAGGAGGCTCTTCACCGCCGCGTGCGCGACGAGGTGCGCCGTGCCGCCGCTGAGCGCGCCGGCACCGGCTCCGAGCACCATGAAGCCGATCTGCGCACATGTGGACGCGGCGAGGAGCTGCTTGAGGTCGCGCTGCGCGAGCGCGACGGCGCCCAGGACCAGGGCGGTCACGGCCCCGGCCCAGGTCACCAGCGTGGCGGCCCAGCCGGTCGCGGCCAGCAGCGGATGCACGCGTATCAGCAGGTAGGCGCCTGCGGCGACCATCGTGGCCGAGTGCAGAAGCGCCGACACCGGGCTCGGGCCGTCCATGGCGCGCGACAGCCAGAAGGAGAACGGGAGTTGCGCCGACTTCCCGAGCGCCGACACCACCAGTCCGGCCGCGAGGAGGTCCCGCCAGGGGGCGCCGGACGCGGCGAGGTCGTCGAGCCGGAGGGAGTGGGCCCCGGCGATCGCGAACCCGGCCGCCGCGTAGAGGCCCAGGTCGGCGGCCCGGGTCGTCAGGAACGCGACGCCCGCCGACCTGACCCGTCGCTCGTCCCACCACTCGTACCCGATGAGGGCGTACGACATCGCGCCCATGACCTCCCAGCCCATCAGCAGCAGGACCAGGTCGGTCGCCGTCACCGTGACGGCCATCGCCGCGGCGAACAGCAGCATCAGGCCGAAGAAGCGGGCGCCGCGCCCCTCCCCCGCCGCGAAGACGAGGACCGCCGCCAGGACGGCCGCGAGCGTCACGAGCAGGACGGCGGACAGCCCGTCCACCGCGAGCCCGCCCGGCCAGCCGGGCAGGAACGTCATCCGCGCGCTCCCCGCGAGCGGACGGCCCCGCGCGATCCGCTCATCCCCTGAGATCCCCCGCGTCGTCGGTCACGTCCACGTCGCGGGCCCGGAACAGGGCGGTGACGACGGCGAACCCCATCGCCATCTCCAGCGCCATCACCGTGATCGCGACGAGGACCAGCACCTGCCCGTCCGCCGCGCCGGGCGACACCCAGAACCAGAACGCCGCCGCGGCGACCACGATCCCGTTGATCATGAGTTCGAGGCCCATCATCAGCATCACGATCGACTGCTGCGACAGCGCCCCGAAGAGCCCCACGCAGAACAGCGCGGAGGCGAGCAGCAGGAACGCCTCCAGCGTCATCGCGCCCCCTCCCCGCCGTCGCGGCCCCCGTCGTAGCGGCCCCGGTGCGCGGCCAGCACCACCGTCGCGATCATGGTGGCCAGGATGGCGGCGCCGATCACCATCATGACCAGCATCTTCGGTCCCATGATCGCCTCGCCGAGCGCCACCGTGGGGTCGCGCGGCGGGCGCCCCGCGCGCTCGGGCCACGGGACGGCGAACACCCCGGCGGCCAGCGCGGCGAAGGCGGCGCCGGAGATGGCGAACGCGCCCCGCCGGTTGTGCAGCATCGTCATCGGCATCAGCCCGGCCGGGTTCATCATGTACATGACCATGAAGACGGCCATCACCAGCATCTCCATGATCATCATGAGGACGATCAGGACGCCGAGGTAGTGCAGGTCGATCAGCAGCAGCTCGCCGCCGACGCACAGGAACGAGGCCAGAAGCGCGAACGTCGCCCGCGCCATCGAGTCGACGGCGAAGACGGCGACGCCCGCCCCGACGGCGGCGACGGCCAGCACCCAGAACGCGACGGCCTCCACGGTCCCCCTCACACCACGACGATCGCGACGACGAGCATCTGCAGGACCGAGGCCGGGATCAGGACCGCCCACGCCGCGGTCATGGCGCGGTCCATGCGCAGCACCGGGATGCGCCGCCGCGTCCAGACCAGCAGCGCCAGGACGGCGCACGCCTTCACCAGCGACCACAGCCACGCCGGCAGCAGCGGCCCCGAGCCGCCGCCGAGGAACAGCGGGACGGCGACGGCCGAGGCCGCCGCCAGCAGCCCGTAGCGTCCCGCCAGGAAGACGAGCCGGTCGGGACCGGACAGTTCGGCCAGGACGCCACCGGCCACGTCGGCGCCGAGGGGATGGTCGAACGGCCCCCAGAACGCCATCGCCGCCGCCGAGACCAGGTAGACGGCGAACGCGACCGGCATCCAGACCGCGAACCACAGCCCCTCCTGCGCGTGGCCGATGGCGCGCAGGTCGAGCGAGTGCGCGGCGAGCGCGGCGGTGATGAGCGCGAACATGTGCGGCAGCTCGTAGGCGAGCCCCTGCGCGAGGAACCGGTACCCGCCCACCAGCCCGAACGCCGAGTTGACGCCCCAGCCCGCGAGCCACACCGACCCCCACGCGACGACCTCCATCGCGTTGAACCAGACGACGCCGATCCGCGTCCCGGCCGCGACGCGGTCGCCGAACGGCACCACCAGCGCCGCCAGGGCCGCCGCCACCGGCAGCGACACCGCGCCGATCCTGGTGAGCAGCACGTCCGCCCTGGCCGTGACGCGCCGCTGCATCGTCAGCAGCCGCGCGGCCTCGCGGAACGGCTCGGCCGGACGTCCGGCGAGCACGCCGCCGAACGACGCCGCCGCGACCGCGAGGACGCCGAGGACCAGCACCTCAACCATCGGCGACCGCCCCGAGATCGGGATCCAGGCTCGCGACGGCCAACCGGGCCGCGGCCAGTTCCGCTCCCCTGAGCAGCACCGGCAGGGCGGCCGCCGTCTCGTCCCAGGTCTCGCGCGGCTGGACGGGTCGTCCTTCCAGGGCGGCGCCGACGTCGCGGAGCCAGCCGTCCAGCCGCTCCTTCACGAAGCCCCGCGTCATCCACGCCAGCGCGCGCGACCGTCCGACCTGCCGGGCGAACGGTGCGAACCGCCGCCCCAGCACGTCGTCGGCGGCCCCGGTCAGGGCGTCGTCCCGCAGCACGGCGGCGCGCTCCCCGGCCGCCTCCCATCCCGCCACGTGCAGCAGCCGGGACAGGCTGTCGAGACGGGACGCGGCCTGGCGTTCCCGCGTCCAGAACGTCCCGCCGCCGCTGTCGACGGCGGTGACCTCGGCTTCCTGGACGACGTCGCCCTGCAAGGTCAGATCGACGCGCAGCCCTGCCGGCCAGTACGACAGCACAGGCCCTAGCGGCACGTGCAGGACGTCCAGCTTCAGGCCGTCCCTGTCGTCGGCCCGGCCGGCCATGTCCGCGTCCAGGTCGAGGGCGGGACGCGGGCCTCCGGCGACGCCTTCCAGATCGGTCGCAGAGACGCGCACGCGCGGCTCGGGCATGTCCCGCCAGACCACGTCGATGGCCTCGGCCAGCGCGGGTCCGGGGTTCCCGCACACCACGAGCATCCCGGTCTCCGCGGGCGACAGGGCGGGGCGCCACCGGCGTCCGCGCAGCGCGCGCTCGACCGCGAGCCGGTCGCGCGTCCCGTCCGCGGCCGAGACGACGAACGGGCGCCGCGCGGCGAGCCGTCCGAGCCCCAGGGACCGTCTCAGGCCCACCGGAACGCCCCCTCCCGCCACGCGTAGAGGACCCCGACCAGCAGCAGCGCCAGGAAGAGGAACATCTCGACGACCGCCTTGGCGCCGATCGACGCGACGACGAGCGCCCACGGGAACATGAAGACCATCTCCATGTCGAAGGCCAGGAAGACCATCGACACCGTGTACCAGCGCACGTGGTACCGCGACACCGCGTGCTCGGCCGGGCGCGCCCCCGACAGGAACGGCCCGCTCTCGAACCCGCGGGGCGCCGCCGCGAACGAGACGGCGTAGACCCCGGCGACCAGGGCGGCCACCAGCCCGAGAACCGAGAGGACGGCGGCGGACGACGACATTGCCCCTCCGGGGTACGGGTGACGTGCTAGTCGCCCTCTACCTGATCAGCTCCCCGCCGAAACATCGCCCGGCGCCGCCCGCGCGGACTCAGGCATGGCGCACGCGGTCGGCCTCGGCGGCGGCGAGGATCATCTCGTCCACGACCCAGCGCGCCTCCGGGGACAGGTCGACCAGGGCGCGCAGCACCTCGGGCCGGATGATGCCCTGCTCGACGTCCCGGCGCAGCGCCTTCAGCGTGAGGTCCTCGCCGATGGGCTCGGACTCCCCGGCGAACCCGAAGTAGCCGATCGGCACGCCGAAGAACGTGGCGAGCGCCGTCAGGGTCTTCAACTGCGGGTTCTCCTGCCGCCCGGTGCGCAGCTTCCACACGGTGGTGGACGAGATGTCCTCACCGGTGGCGTGCGCGATGGCCGCGGCCGTCTCCACGTTGTTGCGCGGCGGCTCCGCGTCCGCCGGCCAGAGGTTCTGGATCAGCCACTCGACCTTCTCGGCGAGCGATGCTCCCGGCGGCACCTCGTCCACATGACGCTGCATTCGGCTCCCACTCCCCCCATCGCCAACGATTTAAGTTGACCACACCCTCATCCGTCAGCCAAGGACATGCCCCACGACAGGGACGGTCGTGGCGCGGGCCCGGCCCATCGGCCGGCAGGCCGACGTGATCAGCGCGAAATTGACGTGAATTGCGCGCGGGCTCCCGGTGACCGATCGCGCCCGAGGGCCCGCACCTTCTTCGAACATAGGAAAGCCTAACCAAACATTCCAGTTCTCAACAGCTCACGGAATCCATTATCCAGAGCATTATTCATTCCAACGATCGCGACAAACCCGACTTTCATGCGCCCGCGAATCACCTCTCCGAAGAGAGCCCACGCACTCCTTCCGCAACACCCTGACAACGGCACATGATGGCAGGTAACGCCCAAGGTCAGGAGAGGATTCCCGCATGAATACCCCTTCCGGAGAGACGTGATCGTGATTGTTTTCCCGTCCCCCCCGCAGCCTCACGGACGCGACCTCTCCGACACATTCGGGCAAGTAGGACGACGATCGGACAGACGGGTGAACCGGTCACCTTCCTTCCGCACTTACGAGAATTTTCATTTCCAACTCTTCGGCAACGCGCATTCGACTAACATGTTCTTCGAACGCCCCGGGGCCCGGAATGGCTCCCGCTGGGCGGGCGTTCTTTCGAGGACGCGGAGGGGCGGTCGGGGGGGCCGCCCCTCTCGCATGCCCGTCACGGGTCGAGAACCGCGACGAACGCGGCGGCGTCCCCGCCGGGCAGGCGCCGTTGCCGGAACGCGGGCACCGGAACTGCACGGGCGGGTCAACCGGTCGAGACGCCCAGGGCGTGACGGAGTTGGCTGGACAGCCAGGCGGTGTAGTCCTGGGGGCTCCAGCCTCGTGTCGTGACCAGGGCTCGGTAGTGGCACGGGTCGTTGAACAGCCACACGACGTCCACGGCGCGCTCGTGGTCGAGGTCGTGCGACGCGGGGCCCAGCGACTCGATGCGGTCGACCACCATGGCGGCGCCGAGGCGGCGGTTGCGCTGCATCGTCTCCCACAGCTCGGCCGGTTCGGGCCCCTCGTCGGCCGCCCGGCGGGCCACCTCGAAGATCTCCGCGGCACGCTCGCCGATGAGGCGGCAGACCTCGGCGTAGGCGTTCACGACCGCCTCCGGCGTCGTCCCCTCCAGCACCGGCCGGAACCACGGGCGCTCGGCGACCGGCACCGGCTCGTCGTCGCCCGCGAGCGCCTGGTCCACCACCTCGCGGAGCAGCGCGGCCTTGGAGCCGAAGGCGGCGAAGGCCGTCGGCCGCGCCACCTCGGCGTCCTTGGCGATGTCGGCGAGGGAGGCGGCGGCGTAGCCGCGCTCGACGAAGAGCCGGTTCGCCGCCGCGACGATCGCCTGCCGGGTCTGCCGGGCCCGCTGGTCGCGCAGCGGCGAGTCGTACCGGCGCCTCCCGCGGCCGGACGAGCTGTCATTGACGCCCATGGCGGGGCATACTACCGTCCTATTCAATAGACGTTGTCTCGCCAACTGGAGGCGGCCGTGTTACCCGTCAACCGTCCCTACGTCCTGGGAAGCGCCGAGGGCCAGGCGCTGTGGTTCCTCGGCAACCTCGTCACCGTCAAGGCCGCGGGCGCGCAGACCCGGGGCGGGGTCACCGTCGCGGAGTTCCTCAACCCGGCCGGATTCGCCCCGCCGCTGCACCGCCACCTGGAAGAGGACGAGATGTTCTACGTCCTGTCGGGCACGGCCCGCTTCCTGTGCGACGGCGAGGAACTCGTCGCCCGTCCTGGGGCCTTCGTGCTCCTGCCGGTCGGCCTGCCCCACACGTTCGTGGTCGGCTCCGATGAACCGCTGCGCTGCCTTCAGATCACCACGCCGTGCGGCTTCGAGGAGTTCGCCGCCGAAGCCGGCGCCCCGGCCCGCGAACTCCGGCTCCCCGACCCGGAACCGTTCGACCCCGCGGCGCTCGGGCACGCGGCGGCACGCCACCACGTCGAGATCCTCGGCCCTCCCCCGAACGCCGTCGGCGCGTCTCGTCCGGAGTGACGGCCGAGGACTGGAGGAAGGCCGCGGCGGACGCCGAGGCGAACGCGCGGGTCCGCGGCGTGGACGCGCGCGTTCGCGGCTGGGGCGACCTCAGGCGTGCGGGACGAGATCGGAGTCTGCCGGCTCCGGCCTGCCGGGAGAGCGGCTGTCACGCCGGTAGCGTCCGGGCGGGAGGCCGAACTCGCGTTTGAACGCGTTGGCGAATGCGTACTCCGAGCCGTATCCGACCTGTTCCGCCACGACGTTCAGAGGGGCGTCGGAGTCGCGCAGCAGCCGCGTCGCGATCGTCAACCGCCACCAGGTCAGGTAGGCCAGCGGCGGCCGCCCCACGAGCGCCGTGAAACGACGGGAGAAGGCGGCCCGCGACAGTCCCGCGTGCGAGCCCAGGCCGGCGACGGTCCAGGGACGCGCGGGATCGCCGTGGAGCGCCTCCAGGGCCGTACTGATCGCGGGGTCGGCGAGCGCCGCCGCCCACCCGGTGGCCCCGCCGCCCTCCGGTTGATCGGCGAACCATGCCCGGAGGATGTAGAGCAGCAGCGTGTCCAGCAGAGCGGGCACGAGGGCGCCGGTGCCCGGCTGAGGGTCCTCGAGTTCCGCGCCCAGCAGCTCGACCGCGGCGCGCAGCCGGGGGTGGCGTCCCAGCCGAGCGGGCAGATGCAGCACCGGAGGCAGATCGTCGAGCAGCGGGTGGACGCGGGCGGCGGCGAGCTCGTAGGCCCCGCAGAGCGTCACCGCGGCCGGAGAGCCCGAGCCCGCCCGTCCGATCGGAGCGGCGGCGTGCCTGCGCTCGAACCTGACGTCGTCCTGCGGATCGCAGGCGTGCTCGGCCAAGGGCGTGGACGGGGCGTCGGCCAGGCCGTGCCGGCTCTCATGGGGAAGGAACACCACGTCACCGGCGGCCAGCGGGAACGGGTCGCCAACTTCCGGGATGAACCAGCAGGAACCCCGCAAGACGATCTGGAACCCGGCCGCTCCCGGCACTGTCCGGAACCGCTGCCCCCACGGCGCCGACCATTCGACCAGCGCCGACCGCGGCTCACCGGTGCGCATCACGGCTATCACGTCGCTCAGCACATCCATCCCCGGATCCTAGCGAGAGTGCTCGTCGGGGAGACGCTCGCTTAAGAATCCGAGATGAGCACGCATTGGTCGTCCACGGCGCCGGATCTACGGTCGATATCACTCAAGATCAGCAAGGACGCGCACGAGAGATGCGCGGTCCCCTTCCACCGAGGACGACTCATGACACCAGGACTCCGATCGGATCGGCCCGCTCCGAGCCCTAACGCGACGATGATGGCGGCGCGCGTCCACGCCTTCGGCGGGCCCGACGTGATCCGCTATGAGCGGGTCCCCCGTCCCTCCCCGGGACCGGGCAAGGTGCTGGTGCGCGTCGCGGCCGCCGGGTTCAACCCCTCGGACGTCGGCTTCCGGGCCGGCATGATGCGCGACATCGTCCCGCTGGACCTGCCGTTCACTCTCGGTTCCGAGGCCGCCGGGACGGTCGTCCAGGTCGGAGACGGCGTCGAACGCTTCGCGGTCGGCGACCACGTCGTCGGCCGCCTCGACGAGGGCGGCGCGGCGGCCGAGTACCTCACCGCTTCCGCCGCCCGGCTCGCCCGCGCGCCTTCCGGGCTCCCGCTCGCCCATGCCGCGGCGATCCCGGTCGCCGGGCTGACCGCCTGGCAGGGGCTGTTCGACCACGCCCGCGTCAGACCGGGCACGCGGATCCTCGTCAACGGCGCGGGGGGCGGCGTGGGCATGTTCGCCGTCCAACTGGCCCGGCGCGCCGGCGCCCGCGTCATCGCCACCGCCGGTCCGCGCAGCTCCGACCGGGTCCGCGGCTACGGCGCCGAGCAGATCATCGACTACACGCGGGTCCCCCCGCACGAGGCGCTGGACCGTCCGGTGGATCTGGTGTTCAACCTCGTCCCGACAGCGCCCGAGGCCGCGCGGGCGCTGTGCCGCGCCGCCCGCCCCGGCGGCTCCCTCGTCTCGATCACCGGCCCGGTGCAGCCCCCGCCCGGATCGGGCGTGACGGCCGCGCACTTCGTCGCCCGCAACGACCCCGCTCAACTCGCCGAACTCATCGCCCTCGTCGACGACGGCGCGGTGCGGGTGGACGTCGCGGCGGCCCGTCCGCTCGCGGAACTCCCCGCCGTGCACCGGGACGCCGAGGCCGGCCGCGCGAACGGCAGGACCGTCCTCGTCCCCTGAAAGCCATCGAGCGGCGCCGCCGGCCTGCCCTCCGGGACCGCAGCGATCAGGCGCGCGGTGCGTACATGATGATCAGGACGCCGAGGACGCAGACGGCCGCCCCGGCGACGTCCCAGCGGTCGGGGCGGAAACCGTCCACGGCCACGCCCCAGGCCAGGGACCCGGCGACGAACACGCCCCCGTAGGCGGCCAGGACGCGGCCGAAGTGGGCGTCGGGCTGGAAGGTCGCGACGAAGCCGTACAGGCCGAGGGCGACCAGCCCCGCGCCGATCCACCAGCCGCCCCGGTGCTCGCGGACGCCCTGCCAGATCATCCAGGCGCCGCCGATCTCCGCGACCGCGGCGAGGGCGAACAGGACGAGGGAGCGCGCGATCGTCATACCGGAACGGTACTCACGGTCGCGCCGTCGCTGATGTGCAGGACCGCGTCGGCCGTGTCGAGGACCGCCTGGTCCAGGGGGAAATAGCCCTGCTCGGGGACGGTGTCGGTGCGCCGGCGGGCGGGCGGGATCGCGGCGGCCGGCGTCAGGCCCCACGTGGCGATGCGGCTCTGCATGCCGCCCTCGTAGGTGTCCGGCTCCGGTTCCCCGAGCTTGATCGTTTCACTGCGGCCCAGGCTCCCGGCGATGAAGGCGTACCGCTCGTCCAGCAGGGACGCGATGACGGAGCCGGTGCCGAACCAGGTGAGGTCGATGTCCCCCATGCTCATATGGCACGGGTTTCGCTGCAGGTGGGTGTTGTGCGCGAAGACGAAGGTCGGGCCGCGCCGGTCCTCGGCGCTCCGGACGGCCAGGAGGTTCTGGGCCATGAGCGCGTCGCGGGCGGCCGCCAGGCGCGAGATGCGCGCGTCCCGCTCCAGGCGCTGGGTCGCCCGCTTGTGGTACCGCAGCAGGCCGATGGCGGCGGTGAGGTGGATCTCCGCTCTGGACCACTCGGCGCGCGACGTCGCCGCGATCAGTTTCGGGGCGCGCTCGTAGAGCGCGAGGAGCATGTCGTCGGCGATCGTCCGCAGCCTGCCGGCCTCGGGCGTCGCACCGATCGACTGGGCCGGATCCATGACCGCCTCCGGGCGGCTCCACCGCCGGTCGTCGCCGCAGAGGGGCGCGATGTCGAGGTCGAGTCCCATGTAGTCGCGGGCGTGTTCGAGGTAGGCGCGCGGGCTGGGGGCGCTGAGGGTCTCCATCGGAGCGTCGAAGCCGTGGAAGGCCAGCCGCTCGTGCGGGGGACGGCCCTCGTTGTACTCCCGCATCCAGGCGACCAGCCGCCGGTTGGCGTCGATCTCCCCCCAGCCGTGCGAGAAGCCTTCGCTCATCACGGCGTCGAGGCTCCCCTTCCCCTCCTGGACGAAGTCGTCGACGGCGAGGGCGGCGACCCGGTCGGTCTCCATGGCGATCGACCGGAAGCCGTGGCCCGCCAGCCGGGCGAACAGCTCGTTGCGGAGCCGCCCGAAGGACGGCTCCCGGTGCGTCGGCTCGCCGAACGCCAGAAGGTCACAGGAGGCGGGCACGAAGTCGCGAATGTCCTGACTCATGTGGTGAAAGCGTATCCTTGAAAAGACGGTTGATACTTTCCCGCCTGTGACCGTCGTTCTCCCGTCACAAGTCTCAAAGCGGTGATCAACCTGCGACCGTCCGACCTCGCGCGCGGGCACGGCCTCTCGGCGCAGGCCGTGCGCAACTACGAGCGCGACGGGTTCCTCCCGCCCGCCGACCGCACGCCCAGCGGCTACCGGATCTACACCGAGGTGCACGCGGCCGCCCTGCGCGCGTTCCTCGCCCTCGTCCCGGCGTTCGGGCACGCCGTCGGCGGCCGGATCATGAACGCGGTCCACGACGGCGACGTCGACGACGCCCTGCTGGTCATCGACCGCGGCCACGAGCAGGTGCTCCGCGACCGCGAGACCCTCACGGCGGTGAAGAGCGCGGTGGACCATCTGATGGCGGAGCCGGGCGCCGAGCGCCCGGGCGCCCCCGGGCCGCTGACGATCGGCGAACTCGCCCACCGGCTCGACGTCACCCCCGCGACGCTGCGCAACTGGGAGGGCATCGGCATCCTCGTCCCCGCCCGCGATCCGGCGACCGGGTACCGCGTCTTCCGCGCGAGCGACGTCCGCGACGCCGAACTCGCCCATCTCCTCAGGCGCGGCGGCTACCCGCTGGAGCACATCGCCACGGTGGTCCGGCGGGTCCGGACGGCGGGCGGCACCGGGCCCCTGGCGGAGGCGCTGGACGACTGGCGGCGCAGGCTCACCGCACGGGGCCTCGCCATGCTCGCCGCGTCCGGTGAGCTGAGCCGCTATCTGGACGTTCTCGACCGCGCCGGGTGGCGAACGGATCCAGGAGAAGCAGGCACTGCAGCAGGAGGAGGCCGAGGGCGAGGCTGAACAGGCAGTCGGTGAGCCAGTGCTTGTCGACCACCGTGAGGGCCACCGCCGTGACCGTCCCGGTCACCACCGCGATGTCGCGGCGGCGGCGCGGGGGCAGGGCCCCGGACGTCGCGGGGAACGCGACGACCACCAGTTCGAGGATGACCCAGACGAGCACGAACCCGTTGAGGGTGTGGCCGGACGGGTAGGCGTCGCCGCGGACGAACAGCACGTCGGTCTCGCTGATCGGGAACGTCCGGGGGATCGCCGCCTTCAGCAGCACCTGCAGCAGCGAGAGGACGCCCACGATCAGCACGCTCGCCAGCGGGTACCGCACCGACCGCGCCCGTACCGCGGCGATGATCGCGAGCGGGACGATGACCCTCGCCAGGTAGCCCCGCTGGCCGAGCGCCGCGAAGACGTCCACCGCCGTCAGCCGCCAGCCCCGGACGTGCGCGTCGCTCCAGTCGTGCACGACGTGGTCGAGGTGGCGGAGCGGACCGTCCAGCAGGACGTCCACCGTGACGAGCACCATGACCGCCACGAGCGCCGCGTACCAGCTCTTGGTCCCCCACCTCACGGCCGGAACATTCCCCGGCCCGCGACGGAAGCACCTCATCGGCGCATCAGAATGCGCGCCGTGCGAAGGAGATGCAGAGAAATGCTCGTCACGAGCCTGCGAGAAAGAGGTGGGGCACACGTACGCGCCCAGAGACTTGCCAGGTACCCCCGAGCGGATTCGAACCGCCGTTACCGCCTTGAGAGGGCGGCGTCCTAGGCCACTAGACGACGGGGGCAGGACCATGACCTTCGCGGTCTCCCGCGCGGCCTCGCCTAGCTTACCGGACCCGACCCCCTACCTCGAACCGGTTTCCCCCCGAACCTCCCAGCACCCCCACGCTCACGACGACACCCTGCCTCCGAATCCGACACGACGCTCCTACGAGCGCACGACCTCGATCGCATGGTCGGGACGGGAGGGGCACGGACGGCACCGCGACCATGTCTCCCCGATCGTCCGAAGCCGCCATTGCAGGAATTCGCCGGCTTGAGCACCGAACACGCCAGACCACAGTTAGGTAGGCAAGGAGTGCGGCAGCCGACACCAACGCAAATTCGGCCAGCTGAGGAAAACGAGCGAAAAGCCCGTTAGACGTCGCAGAAAAAACCCTCTAGGCGTACGCCCCAACCAAGTGAGGGCGAAGCCCGAACACCGGGGGTTCCAGGGGGTCGCCCCCTGGGCGGACACAGCGAGCCCCGGCGAAGCCGATAGAAGATCGGCGAGCAGGGTTCGCCGCATGTGCCCCTGGTCGGACTCGAACCGACACACTGGCTCTTTTAGGGAGCCCGCCTCTGCCGTTGGGCTACAGGGGCGGCGTCATCATATCGAGTCAGTGGTTGTCGCCGCCGTCTCCAGAGGCCGTGATTGTGGAGCTCTGGCGGCCGGGTTCGGCCAGTGGAACGGTCCGGCCGGTCAAGGCGGGTTGTCAGATGTCGCGCTGGCGTCCGGCGGCGAGTTCGAACTCCTGGCGGGGCCATTCGAGTTCGCCGAGCGAAACGATCTCGCGGCGGAAGAACGCGGAGAGCGTCCAGTCCATGGTGATGCGGAACTTGCGGTTGACGGTCGGCATGCGCGACAGGTGGTAGGTGCGGTGCATGAACCACGCGGGCAGGCCGCGCAGTTTGAGGCCGTAGACGTTGGCGACGCCCTTGTGCAGGCCGAGGCCGGCGACCGAGCCGACGTAGGCGTGCACGTACGGTTTGCGGGGCTTGCCGCGCAGGTCCGCCACGATGTTGTCGGCGAGGCGCTTGGCCTGCCGGACGGCGTGCTGGGCGTTGGGGGCGGTGAAGTCGCCGGTGTCGGTGAGGTCGGGGACGGCGGCGTTGTCACCGGCGGCGTAGACGCCGTCGAGCCCCTCGACGGTGAGCTCGGCGGTGGTCCTGATGCGGCTCTTGTCGTCGAGGGGGAGGTCGCTCTCCCTGACGACGGGGTGCGGTTTGACGCCGGCGGTCCAGACGAGGGTGCCGGCCTCGAACTCCTCGCCGTCGCTCAGCACGATGCGCCGCTTCTCGGCGGACTTGAGCAGCGTGTTCATCTTGACCTCGATGCCGCGGCGGCGCAGGGCCTCGGCGGTCCAGCGGCCCATCTCGGGACCCACCTCGGGGAGGATGCGGTCGGTGGCCTCGACCATCATCCACCGCATCTCCTTCTCGTCGATCGTCGGGTACCACTTGCACGCGTCGCGGGCCATGTCCTCCAGCTCGGCCATGGCCTCGACGCCCGCGAACCCGGCGCCGACGAACACGAACGTGAGGGCGCGCTTGCGGACGGCCTCGTTGTCCGGGTTGGACGCGGCGATGTCGAGCTGGTGCAGGACGTGGTTGCGCAGGAAGATCGCCTCTTCGACGGTCTTGAAGCCGATCCCGCACTCGGCGAGGCCCGGGATGGGCAGGGTCCGCGAGATGGAGCCGAGGCTGACGACGAGCATGTCGTACTCGACGTCCCGCTCCGGCACGCCGGAGGTGTGCGCGCCGGCGGGCCGGAGGGTGAGCCGTCTGGAGGCGTTGTCGATCCGCGTCACGAACCCGTTCACGATGCGGCAGCGGTTCAGGACCTTGCGCAGCGGCGCGACGACGTGGCGGGGCTCCAGGTTCCCCGCGGCGGCCTCGGGCAGGAACGGCTGGTAGGTCATGTAGGACTGCGGGTCGATGACAGTGACGGCGACCTCGCCGCGGCGCATTTCGCCGCGCAGCCTCTTCTGCAGGCGCAGGGCCGTGTACATGCCGACGTATCCGCCGCCGACGATCACGATCTGTTTCGTGCGCTGGATTGGCATATCCGGAGCGATACCCGGTTCTGCCGCTGCCTCACGTCTTGGGGGGAGGTGCGAACTTCCTCGGCGCGCCCGACATCTCATCCGATGTACCACCAGAAGGGAGACCGCGAGGTCAGGGCCCGACGGGGGCGCCAAGCGGTCGCGGGGCGGCGGACCGGTGCAGGGGCCGGTCCGCCGCGCCGCGACCGCTTGGCCACGGCCCTGCCTCGCAGTCGAACTCCTCGTGGGACAGCTTTCAGGGGGAAGCGATGCCACGAATTATCTGGGCCACCGTCGCCGTCGCGGCCTTGACCTCTTTCGCGGGTGCGATGGGAGCGGCTCGAACGCCGGGCGCACGTACTCCGAGGGGGACGGCCCGGCGTCCGCCCCGTCGCGACCCCTCCGGCCTAGTGGAAGTCGCGGGCGCGGACGAAAACCGCGTCCAGCATCTCCTCGGTGACGCGTCCGGTGAAGGTGTTCTGCTGGCTCGGGTGGTAGCACCCCAGGAGCAGGACGGGGTCGCGCCGGGACGCCGACGGCGGCGGAGCCAGCTCGACCTCGGCGCCGTGGCCGAACTTCGGCCGGGGGCGCGGCACCGCGTACCCGGCCTGCTTCAGCGCGGGCCACACGCCCTGCCAGGCGAAACCGCCCAGGCACACGACGCAGCGGACGCTCGGGGCGACCTGCTCGACCTCGCGCGCGAGCCACGGCAGGCAGGTCGCCCGCTCCAGGGGCGTCGGCTTGTTGTCGGGCGGGGCGCACCGGACGGTCGCCGCCATCCGCGCGCCGATGAGCCGCTGCCCGTCGCCCGCGTGGACGCTGGTCGGCCGGGCCGCCAGCCCGACCCGGTGCAGGGACGCGAACAGCCAGTCGCCCGAGCGGTCGCCGGTGAAGATGCGGCCGGTGCGGTTGCCGCCGTGCGCGGCGGGGGCGAGGCCGACGATCAGGATGCGCGGCCGCTCGTCGCCCCATCCGGCGACGGGGCGGCCCCAGTACCGCTCGTCCGCGAACGCCCGGCGGCGCTGGACGGCGACCTTCTCCCGCCACTCCACGAGCCGGTCGCAGGCCCGGCACACCGACTGGCGGGCGCACAGCTCGTGCAGATCCGGCGCCCCGGCGGCTAGGTCGGCGACGTCGCCGGCGCCGTGCGCGACGGGGGTCGCGGGGGCGGCGGGGTCTTCCGGCCACCCTGACCCGGGCGGCACGAACGGAGGGTTGGCGGGCGGCATACCACCGATCGTCCCACGCCACGGCCGGTGGCCGGGTTCCGCCCATGACCGGTGGGAGGCGGGTCCGGTCGGTACGATGCGTTCGCCGGTCGGGGAGGCGGGTGTCTCGGCACGCGCGCTGTGCGAAGCGGGAGGCAGGAGTGTCGCAACCGGGCTGGTACCCCGACCCCTACGGCACGGGCAGCCTGCGCTGGTGGGACGGGGAGAGCTGGACCGAGCGGCTGAACCCCGAGACCGACCGCCCGCCCCGGCTCCCGCGCCGCGAGCAGCGGGGCGGCACCGGGTCCGCCGGCGGGGAGCACTACACCGCCCCGCACGCGCCGACCTGGGAGCGCGCCCCGTCCGTCCCCTCCCTGGACGTGAACGTACGCGGCCTGCACCTGCATGCCGACCACCAGGGCGTCGCCTACGGGAATGCCTCGCTCGCCTGGCCGCGCGTGGAGTGGGTGGCGTACTGGGCGGCGGAGCGCCCGGCGGGCCGCGGCCACGCCCCCGGCACGCAGTGGGTCTTCCAGGCGGGGCGGCATCCGTTCCGCGGCGGGCCCCGCGTGGAGGTGGTGATCGAACCGGGTGCGGCGCCCGGCCACGCGGCGGGGCCGGGCGGCGAGCCTGAGCGGGTCTGGGGGCGGTTGATCCAGCTCTGCCAGGAGCACGCGGAGCCGCGGCTCGTCGAGGAGCTGGCCGGCCGCGTCCGCGCGGGCGAGTCGGTCGACGTGGCGCAGGGGCTGACCGTCCATCCGGGCGGCGTGCGCGGCGACCGGGTGTCGCTGAGCTGGTCGTCGATCTCCACCGCGACCGTCGACCGGGGCCGGGTCTGGATCCAGCAGGCCGGCGGCACCGCGCCGGTGCTCTACGTCCCGCAGCAGAACCCGAACGCCGTGCTGATCCCCGCCCTGCTGTCCCGGCTCAGGTACTAGGGCACGCGCCGGGCCTAGGGCAAGCGCCGGGCCGGGCCGTCCCGAACTGGCCTCGACCACGCGCGCGAACGCGTGACCTGGCCGGTGGAGCGAAGCCGGAGGCGAGCGGAACCGGGCAGATCGCGAAGCGATGCCGCGTTCGCCCAGGCCAGGTCACGCAGCGAGCCGCCAGGCGAGCGAAGTGGGCCGGGACTGAATCAACACAGCGACCAGGCGATGCCGTCGAGGATGTCGTGCTCGCTGACGACGACGGCCCCGAATCCGTACTCGCGCATGATCCGGTCGAGGATGAGCGCGCCCGCCCCGATCACGTCGACGCGGCCGGGGTGCATGACGCCGAACTCGGCGCGCTCGGCGCGGGTGGCGTGCAGCAGCCGCCGCGTCACCTCGTGCACCTGCCCGGCGGTGATCCGCGCCAGGTGGATGCGGGCCGGCTCGTAGCTCGGCAGGTCGAGCGCGATCCCGGCGACCGTGGTGACGGATCCGGCGAGCCCCACGAGGGTGCGCGCCTCGTCCACCGGGACGGTCTCGCGGACGGCGGCGAGCGCGGTGTCGATGTCGGCGGCGGCGTTGGAGATCTGCTCGGGCGAGGGCGGGTCGTCCTTGAGGTGCCGCTCGGTCATCCGCACGCAGCCGATGTCGATGGAGCGGGCCGCGTCCGCCGAGGAGCTGCCGAGCACGATCTCGGTGGATCCGCCGCCGATGTCGACGACCAGGTAGGGGCGGGCGGGGCGCAGCTTCGCCAGCTCGCGCGTGGCGCCGGTGAACGACAGCGCGGCCTCCTCGTCCCCGCTGATCACCTCGGGGACGACGCCGAAGATGTCGACGACGCCGCTGACGAAGTCGGCCCGGTTGGCGGCGTCGCGGGTCGCGCTGGTCGCGACCACCCGGGTCTTGACCGGCCCGTGCCCGTCGCCGTGCCGCTCGATCAGCTCGGCGTACCCGCGCATCGCGGTGAAGGTGCGCTCCAGCGCGGCGGGCGACAGCCGCCCGGTCTGGTCGACCCCCTCCCCCAGCCGGACGATCTCCATCCGGCGCTCGACGTCGGTCAGCGTGGCGCCGGCCTCGCCGTCGCCGCCGCCGGCCTCGATGTCCGCGATCAGCAGGCGGACCGAGTTGGTCCCGCAGTCGATGGCCGCGACGCGCGTCACCGCGCCTCCCCGGGTTCAGGTTCCGATTCGACAGGTTCGACGGTCTCTCCAGGTTCGACCTGAACACAGGGCCCCGAGCGCCACCAGTCGGGCAGCGCGTCCAGGGCCTCGCGGCCGAACGGGTTGACGCCCGGCACCGCCAGCTCGTGCGCGACGAGGGCGTGCAGGCACTTGACGCGCTCCGGCATTCCGCCGGCGCTCTGCATGCCCTCGGGAAGCGGTTCGACGCCGTCCTCGCGGGCGGCCTCGTCGCGGCGGCGGAGGTAGTCCTCGTGGGCGGCGGCGTACTTCGCCGCCAGGGACGGGTCGCCGGCGAGCCTGGCCTGCATGTCGCGCATGACGCCGCTCCCCTCCAGGGTCCCGATGGCCGAGGCCGCCTTCGGGCACGTCAGGTAGAACAGCGTGGGGAAGGGCGTCCCGTCCGGGAGCCGCGGCGCCGTCTCGATCACGGCGGGCTGCCCGCACGGGCAGCGCCCCGCCACGCGGCGGACGCCGCGCGGCTCGCGCCCGAGCTGGGCCGCGACCGCGGCCGTGTCACGTGCATCGATCATGTATCCACCCGCGGATCCGGGGATCCGTTCTCCTCCGCGCCTCAAGGACCGTCAGCGGGGCCTGTCGGCGGCCTCCACCGACCGCCACAGCGTCTCGTACCAGGGCGGTCTGGTCTCCGTTCCGCCCCTGCGGGACTGCTGCCCGTCGCCTTCGCCGCCGTCCAGGACGATGTAGCACTTCACGTCAGGACGACAGTAATGGAGCCGCCGCGTCGCCTCACGCTCAATGTACGACTTGTCGCCCAGCTGTTGCTTGCGCTGGGCGAGGATCTCGACCTGGCGGCGGGACATCGCCTCCTGGCGGCGCAGGTCGGCGATCTCCTTGCGCTGGGCGATGTACTCCCGGACAGGGTAGGCGAGGCTCAGCGCGATCGCGCACATCACCACCGCGAGGATCGCGGCGCGGCTCGTCAGCGCCGGATTGGAACGGCGGGCCCGGCCGCCCCGCGTCCCGCGGCCGGTCTCATGGTCGTCGCCCTGCGCCATCGTGTCCCCTGCCTGTGGCTCGGCTGCCGGAAACCGGTGCCCGGCGGGACGGGGACGCCGCCCCGCCGGGCCGCGCGGCTCAGCCCTGCGCGTCGAAGCGCGGGAACGCGGCGGCGCCGGCGTAGCGCGCGGCGTCGTCCAGCAGCTCCTCGATGCGCAGCAGCTGGTTGTACTTGGCGACCCGGTCGCTGCGGGCGGGGGCGCCGGTCTTGATCTGGCCGCAGTTGGTCGCGACGGCGAGGTCGGCGATCGTGGTGTCCTCGGTCTCGCCGGAGCGGTGGCTCATCATGCAGCGGTAGCCGCTGGTCTGCGCGAGCGAGACGGCGTCGAGGGTCTCGCTGAGCGTGCCGATCTGGTTGACCTTGACCAGCAGCGCGTTGGCGGCGCCGGACTTGATGCCGCGCCCGAGCCGCTCGGGGTTGGTGACGAACAGGTCGTCGCCGACGAGCTGGACGCGGTCGCCCACGGCGGCGGTGAGGCCCTCCCAGCCGGCCCAGTCCTCCTCGTCGAGGGGGTCCTCGATGGAGACGAGGGGGTAGTTGCCGAGCAGCTCGCCGTAGTAGGCGGCCATGTCGTCGGCGGACCGCTTGGTGCCCTCGAACGCGTACTGGCCGTCGGCGTGGAACTCGGTGGCGGCGACGTCCAGCGCGAGGGCGATGTCGCGGCCGGGGGTGAAGCCGGCCTTGCGGATCGCCTCCAGGATGAGGTCGAGGGCGTCCCGGTTGCTCGGCAGTTCGGGGGCGAAGCCGCCCTCGTCGCCGAGGCCGGTGTTCAGGCCCTTGGACTTCAGCACCGACTTCAGCGCGTGGTAGGTCTCGGCGCCCCAGCGCACCGCCTCGGCGAAGGTGGCCGCGCCGATCGGCGCGATCATGAACTCCTGGATGTCGACGTTGGTGTCGGCGTGCGCGCCGCCGTTCAGGATGTTCATCATCGGGACGGGCAGCAGGTGCGCGTTCGGGCCGCCCACGTAGCGGAACAGCGGCAGGCCGGCGGAGTCGGCGGCGGCCTTGGCGACGGCGAGGCTGACGCCGAGGATGGCGTTGGCGCCGAGCGCGGACTTGGCGGGGGTCCCGTCGAGGTCGATCAGCAGCTGGTCGATCAGGCGCTGGTCGGAGGCGGGGTAGCCGACGAGCTTCTCGTCGATGGTCTCGTTGACGGCCTTGACGGCCTTCCGGACGCCCTTGCCGCCGTAGCGCTCGCCGCCGTCGCGCAGCTCGACCGCCTCGAACTGGCCGGTGGAGGCGCCGCTCGGGACCGCCGCGTGCGCCTCGGTCCCATCGGCGAGCAGCACCTCGACCTCGACGGTCGGGTTGCCGCGGGAGTCAAGGATCTCCCGGGCGATTACGGCCTCGATCGACGACACGGGGAACCCCCTGATGGTGCGGATGGTCGGTGCGGTCACCGAGCCTATCCGCGCGGCCCCGCCGCCGCCCAACCGCCTCGCCGTAGCCCTCAGAGAAACGCACATAGGGGACGGCGGTGGCGAAACAACTCCACCTCGGCGACCGCATCGCGCCAGGAAGACGACTTGACGCGGAGAACGCCCGCCTTATCTACTAAGCAGGTCAAACAGACTTGATTGATAGGGAAACTTCCAATGCATCGTGGACTCCGCGGGCGCGTCGCCGCCGTGGCACTGACCGTTCTCGTCGCAGCGGGTACGCTCGGCGCCTGCGGTGGCGGCGACGAGGAGTCCGGCGGGGACGCGGCCCCGCTCCGGCTCGGCTACTTCCCGAACCTCACCCACGCGACCGCCCTGGTCGGCGTCGAAAAGGGCATCTTCGCCAAGCACCTCGGCGCCGCGCCGAAGACCGCGACGTTCAACGCCGGCCCGGCCGCCGTCGAGGCGCTGTTCTCCGGCGCGATCGACGCGACGTTCGTCGGGCCCAACCCGTCCATCAACGCCTGGTCCAAGTCGCACGGGAAGGCCGTCCACATCATCTCCGGCGCGGCCTCGGGCGGCGTCTCGCTGGTCGTCAAACCCGGGATCAAGGGCGTCCAGGACCTGCGCGGCAAGAAGATCGCGACCCCGCAGCTCGGCAACACGCAGGACGTCGCGCTGCGGTACTGGCTGAAGAAGAACGGCCTCACCGCGAACAAGGACGGCAGCGGGGACGTCAAGGTCGTCCCGCAGGAGAACGCCCAGACGCTGCAGACGTTCGCGCAGGGCGACATCGACGGGGCCTGGGTGCCCGAGCCCTACGCCTCGCGGCTGATCCTGGAGAACAAGGGCGAGCGGCTGCTCGACGAGAAGTCGCTGTGGCCCGGCGGCAAGTTCGTCATCACCAACCTGCTCGTCAGCCAGGAGTACGAGAAGAAGCACCCCGACCAGGTCAAGAAGCTGCTCCAGGGCGTCGTCGAGGCCACCGACTACATCAACCAGAACAAGGCGGACGCCGAGAAGGTCACCAACGACGCCCTCGCCAAGCTGAGCGGCAAGCCGCTGAAGCAGGACGTGCTCACGGCGGCCTTCAAGGAGATCGACTTCACCACCGACCCGGTCGCGTCCTCGCTGGTCGCGGGCGCGGCGCACGCCGAGGAGATCGGCCTGCTGGAGAAGACCGACCTGGACGGGATCTACAACCTGGCCCCGCTCAACGACGTGCTCAAGGCGGGCGGGAAGGCACAGGTCAGCGACCGATGACCGCGGACACGGCGGTCCGCCTCAGCGAGGTCTCCAAGGCGTTCGGGACCGGCGGATCCGCGCTCCTCGCGCTCGACAAGGTCTCCCTCGACGTGGCCCCCGGCGAGTTCGTGTGCCTGGTCGGCGCGTCCGGCTGCGGCAAGAGCACGCTGCTCAACCTGGTCGCCGACCTCGAACGCCCGAGCGCCGGGACGATCGACAAGGACGGCGCGCGGGTCGCGCTGATGTTCCAGGAGCCCGCGCTGTTCCCGTGGCTGACGGTGACCGGCAACCTCGAACTCGCCCTGAAGACGCGCGGCGTCCCGCGGGGCGAGCGGCGGAGCCGGGCGGGCCGGCTGCTCGACTCGGTGCACCTCGGCGGGTTCGCCGGCAGGCGCCCGCACCAGCTGTCGGGCGGCATGCGGCAGCGGGTCGCGCTGGCCCGCGCCCTCGCCCTCACCGAGGACGACGCCGGCGAGGGGCAGGGGACCGTCCTGCTGATGGACGAGCCGTTCGGCGCGCTCGACGCGATGACCCGCGACCTGCT
>NZ_JBEZJP010000064.1:0-26792 GCF_040653175.1 Actinomadura sp. NPDC048032 | reverse complement strand
TCCGGCTTGGAGGCGTCCACGACGTAGATGCCCGACTCGCCGGTGGCGGTGGTGCCGCCGAACGCGCGCGGGTCGCGGGACAGGTAGATGTCGCGGACGGTGCGCTGGTTCGCGCGCGAGGCGGGCAGGCGCTCGGCCGCGAGCCGCTCCAGGAACCGGGTCTGCTCCACGGCGGAGATCTTCAGCGGGCCGTCCAGCCAGAACCGGTCCACCACGGTACCGGTCCGGCGGTTGCCGTAGCCGAGCCGGTGCAGCCACTGCCCCTCGCGCTGGAGCCCGACACGACGGGCGATCACCTGGAACGCCGCGGCGTTGGAGATGCGGACGGCCTCCCGCATCGTCATGTCGTGCTCCCACTCGGGGAACGGCTGCGGCGTCCCGTCCCAGGGGATCACCTCGTCGGGGCTCTTGACCACCCCGGTCTCCAGGGCGACCAGGGCGTGCGGGACCTTGAAGCTGGAAGCGGGCACCAGCGGCGTCTCGGCGAGCCGCCGGTCCACCACCGTGGTGGAGCGGGTCTTCACGTCCAGCAGGGCGAACGAGCCGTGCACGCCCGCCGCGTCGAAGACGGCCCGCAGATCGTCGCGCTCGACGACGCCGGGACGGATCTGATCGGCCGCGGCGACGGTGGCGGCGCGCGGGGCGGTGTCATGGGCGGTCGCGCCGCACGCGGCGGTACCGAAGAGGGTGAGCGCGGCGAGCGCGGTGGCGCCCAGCCGGAAGCGCGCGGTGCGGGAAGAGGGCTTGATCATGCGGCTTACTCGATCACCGGACGATGCGATCTGTCCAATATGGATATCGATCAGCGATTGATACTGATTCACGTATCAGCGCAGCTCATCCTTGACGACCAGCCGGTCATGTGACGTGACGTGTCGTGCCGGTCACCCTGACACTCCTCCCCACCAAAAAAAGGCTGTATTTCATTCTAAAAGCGGATATTGCTCGACCTGAAAGCCGCCCCATTAGCCTCGCCATCACCTTCAGGACCGCCCTTGAGAACGCTTCAGATATTTCCCCTGCCGCCCCCCACCGCCATCGGCGTTTGGCCCGGGCATTTAATCGATACATATCCCTTGCTCGACAGACCGGAATACTCTCGGAGCCACCTCTATTTCATCTCCGCCGACCACTGCGAGCATTACGTTAGGGAACGGCTAGGGCAATCCCGGCCGCGGCGCTGAAGGTCGAGCACGTGAACCGGAGTGCCTCACGCAGCACCGGTTCCCCGTTCACCGGCGACCCCGGTGTGATCAATTTTCGGCCCGCCCACAGGCGGGCCAAGCGAAGGCGGAGGCAGTCCCATGGCGGAGAACCGGAACGCGATCCTGTGGGGGACGTGCCCCCAGAACCTGTCCGGTTCCGACTTCGCCGCGAAGGACGCCTCCTACGGGCCGCTGACCATTCGCCGCTCCTACCAGCCCGCTGCCGCGGGCATGCCCGTCTCCTGGACCCGGAGCACCGGCGGCGTGGACGTGGGAAAGCGGGCCAGTTGCTGGAGCGCGAAACCGTCGATCACCGCGATGGCCGGCGGGCGCCTGGACGCGCAGACGCTGAAGTTCCTGCGGTCCATCCCCAAGAGCCACCTCGCGTTCGTGTCGATCTGGCATGAGGGCGACGGCAAGATCCGTAACGGGGCCTTCCGCCTCGCGACGTACACGGCGGCTCTGAAGCGCTTCTGCGAACTGGTGCGGCAGGTGCAGTCGGAGGGCTGGACGCACCTGCACACGGTCCAGATCCTCACCACCTGGTCGGGCACCTCCCCCAGGGCGGGCAGCACCTATGCCGACACCTGGCCGGGCGACGGGCTCGTGGACGTCCTCGGCGTGGACGGCTACTCCCACCTCGGAAGCGGCCCCACCCTGTGGGGGCCCGCCGTGAAGTTCGCCCGGTCCAAGGGCATCCCGTGGGCGGTCCCAGAGATCGGCTACGGCAGAACCGGCACGAAGAGCGTGACCTGGTTGAAGGACCAGGTCGCCTACCTGACGACGACGCCGGGCGGCGGCGAGCACACGAGGTGTGCGTTCGCCTGCTGGTTCGACACCGCCGGCCCCATCTCGTCCCCGACGCCCGGAAACGTCCCGGGATGGATCGCGGCGGCCAAAGACGCGTCGCAGACCTACTACAGCGATTACACCGACTTTGCGCTCTGATCGAGATGGGACGCTGATGCCGTCATACGCGCGCGGATTCCAGCGCTCACTACCGCAGCGCGCGACGCCGTGCTTCTGCGCGGCGCTCGCAAGAGCGATCAGCTTTTTACCCGGATGAGCGCCTGCTGACGTTCACGCGTGACTTCGCCGGCGAGCGACCACGCACTCCTCGTCGCGGCGGCCGAACTCGCGGTCATCGCCACGAGCCGCGTCATGCATTCGAGCGCACTCACATCCTCGCGATTCGCACATGCCCGCAGGGCGGCGCCGGCATGCCGCCTGTCCAGAAAGGAGGCAGTGTTGCTGTACGGGGTCGATGTGGCCAGCTACCAGGGCACTCCCAACTGGCCGGTGGTGCACCGGTCAGGAATCCGCTTCGGATTCTCGAAGGTCACCGAGAACACCAACTACACCAACCCCACCTGGGGGCACAACCGAGCGGGAATGCTCGCCCTGGGGGCGGGCTTCGTGCCGGGGGCGTACCACTTCCTGCACGGGGAGAGGGGCGCCGCGCAGGCCCGCTTTTTCCTCGCCAGGGCCGGCGATGTCTCCCGTCTCGCGGTCGCGCTCGACATCGAGGCGTCCGGCGCCAACGCGACCACGGCCAGGGAATGGGTGGCCGAGTTCAAGGACCGCACCGGCGGTCATCCCGTCATCGGCTACTTCCCGCGCTGGTACTGGGAGGCCCACGGCAGACCCGATCTCAGCTTCTTCGACACGATCTGGCAGTCGCGGTACGTCTCCGGCTCCGGCACCCCGGCCGCCCTCTACAAGAAGGTCCCCTCCTCGTGGTGGGTCCAGTTCGGCGGGGAGCCCATCTCGATCCTGCAGTACTCGTCGAGCGGCGCGGTGCCGAGCATTCCGGGCCGCTGCGACGTCAACGCCTTCCGCGGCTCGCTCGCGGGACTGAGGAAGCTGGCCCTCGGGCCGCACCAGGAGGACGAAGTGCCCATCCGCAGCAGCTACGGCAAATCCAGGCCCCAGACTCTCGCATGGGGGCGGTTCACCCGCCTCAACTGGGACGTCACCCACGCCGACCCGGCCAAGTCCCATTCCGAACCCGACAGGGACCACCCCGACGGCTATCCCGGCTACGTGGCTCCCACCTCGACCTGGGCGGACATCGACACCGTCGTCCGCATCGGAGGCCTCGGCGAGGGCGACGAGTACCAGCTGCAGTTCGAGGTCCACGACTGGAAGGACGGGAAGTCCGCCGGATCGTGGACCGAGGTCCGCGCCGACGCCAAGGCGACCGGCGGCGACCAGTTCGCCACCGGCACCATGCCCAAGGGGCTCCGCAAGGGCCAGCACGTGTACGTCTCGGTCGCGGCGTTCCCCGCCGGCGGAAAGACCGATGACCGGCCCGCCCCCCGGGCGTTGTCGGGCCGATGGACGATCGCCCAGGACCGCAACTGACCCGGACCGGCACGACGCCCGCTCTCCCCCGCGGAGCGTGCGTTCCCCGTACGAAGGAAACAGCCCGACGGACGAAGGAGACCGATGGCTGAAGCCGACCGCATGGACGAGGTGGATGTGAACCCCGCTGTGCACAGGGCGACCGAGACCGACGAGGTTCAGGTCCTGCGTGCGCTGTACGGCGAGCCCGACGCCGACGGGATCTTCCGCGGGCGGGACGACGACGGCGAGGAGGGCCGATGAGCGCCGCGAAGATCATTGCGGCGGCGCGCAGGTCGCTGGGGATGTCGGGGCGCCCGAACCCCATCACGCGGGAGTACGCGGCCCGGAACGGGAAGGAGTACCTGCGCGCGTCCTGGTGCGACATGGCCGTCACCTACTGGGCCCGGCACTCCGGCAACGCCTCGGCGGTGCTCCCGGGCGGGGACCGCGCCTACACCGTGTGGCACGTCGACGACTTCAAGAAGGCCGGTCGCTGGCGCGCCGGCACCGCCTCCGCGGTCGACCGGGCCAGGCCCGGCGACATCGTCTTCTTCGACTGGGGCGGGAGCAACCGCGGCGGCGCGGTCGACCATGTCGGCGTCGTGGAGAAGGTCCTCGGGGGCGGACGGCTCCAGACGATCGAAGCCAACACCGGCGACGCGGTGAGGCGCCGCGTCCGCGCGGCCGGCGTCATCGCCGGCTATGGACGGCCCGCTTACGGAAGCGGCTGGATGGAGGACGCCGTGAAGGACCTGCCCACGATCTCCAAAGGCGCGAAGGGCTCGAACGAGGCGGTGCAGACCGCGCGCGGCCTGCTTCTCGCCCGCAGCCATCCCGAGGTCGGGACCCGCATGGACCGCGACTTCGACGCCACCATGGACAAGGCCGTCCGCGCCGTCCAGAAGTGGGCGAAGGTCGAGAGCGACGGGGTCATCGGGCCCGACACCTGGAGCGTCCTCCTTCGCGTCCACTGAGCCGAGCCCGCCCCGGCCGGGGCGGGCTGCCGTGCGGGTCCTCCGCAGAGCGCGTGCCGTTTCGCGGCGCACACTGTGCGGCAGGGTCCCGCGTCGCGGAACCGATCAGGCGGTCGGATCGTCGCAGGGTTCGTGGTCGTTCAGGAGATCAGGGACGAAGGGACGAGATGACTCGGTTTCCGCAGTTGCCGGCGCCGGCGGACCTCGCCGCCGCCGGGCCCAAGGGCGCCAAGAAGATGCTGGCCAAGGCCGCGGACCCGCTCCCCGCCGCCGAGCTGGCACCGTTCTTCGAGGACGCCTGCCGGGAGCTGGTGCGGGCGGGAGAGGACGAGCTCGCGTTCTGGGCGTTCGGCCAGGCGCGCAAGGTCGAGAAGGACCATCCCGCGCTGCTCGACCTCGACCGGGTCCACGCCGTCTTCCTCGAACTGGTGCCGGCGGGCGGCGTCGGGCCGGCCGCGATGCGCGACTACGCCAAGACGCTCGCCGCGGAGCTGCCGGGGGAGGAGGCGCACGCCCGCTTCCGGGAGCTGGTCTGCGCGGGGTTCGACGCCGGGGTCATCCCGTACGCCCGGATCTTCCCCGACCTGCGGGCGCTGGCCCGCGGCGCGAAGATCAAGAAGCGGGACGAGGAGGAGTTCCTGGCCGAGCGGCTGCTGCTCGCCGGGCTCATGCCCGTCGCGTCTCACCAGGTCTGGGCGGCCGCCCGTGAGCCGCTCGCCGCGGTGGCCGCACGCGACGTCTCCCTCATGGAGCGGCTGATCGCCGCCGAACCCGACCTCGCCCACCACGAGGAGGAGAGCGGCGAGGGGGTCGCCGAGGAGATCCGGCAGATGTGGCTGGAGTGCCTGGCCGAGAGCGGGGCGGGGGCACATCTGTCGGCGCACTGGTTCGCCGGCGAGGGGCGGGGCTGCGCGGCCGCCGTGCTGCTGAGGCTCGCCGACCAGGCCGGGGACCGGCTGTTCCCGGAGGCCGAGGTGGCGTTCGGCGAGGAGACGGACCCGGCGCTTCCGCCTCCCGACCACCGGCACATCATTCCCCAGACGGAGATGGGCACCGACTCGCCCCGCTGGTGGGGCCCGAACTTCGACCCCGCGGCGCACGCCGCGGACGCGGCGTCCGGGCCAGAAGGACGCGAGCGTTTCGCAAGCCTGCTGGACGCGTTCGTCCGCGACATGGGGTACTACGGCAACGTCGACTACCCGGCCACCGTCAGGGCGCTCTGGGAGCTGCCGGAGACCCGGGAGGCGCTGCGCGACGCCGTCGACGGCTGGAAGGCCGACGCGGCCCGCCCGGACCTTCCCTTCCTGCACACCGCCCTGCACCGCCTGGTCCGGCTGACCGGCAGCGGCCGCTACCTCGACCTGGAGCCGGGCCTCGCCGAGGGGATCGACCCCGCCGACCCCGTGGACGCCCTCCTGGCGGCCCTGCGCGGTGGCATTCCCGCCGAGCTGGCCGTGCCGAGCACGGGAAGGCCGCACAAGTCTCCGAAATCCGGCCGGACGATCCTTCAGCACCTCGGCTACCTCACCATCACGGAACGGTCCTGGAACGCCCACGCGTACGTCACCGGCGACGCCGACCTGACGCTGAGGCTCTCCCAACTGCCCGACGGGCTGCTGCCCTGGTACGACGGCAAGACCGGCCTCCTGTCACGCGTCAAGGACGGCGTCTGGCAGACGTTCCGGGTCGAAAGGCAGACGGGCGAGAGCGTCGCGCTGACCCTGGACCCCGACACCGCCACCGCCCGGCCTCAGGCGCCGGGGACCGCCGAGGTGACGTTCCCCGGCGCCGCCGGGCCGAGCGAGGTCCGGCTGAGCCGGGGTGCGATCACGGTCACCGCCCCCGACGGGACCCGGACGGCGCAGCTGCCCTTCTCGCCCGTCATGAGCACGAAGGGCGGGCTCGTTCCGCCGCCCGGCTGGTGGCCGCGGCGGGATCCGGCGGACCCGGACGGGTCGGCGGCGCTGCGGCGTCTCGACCGCGAAGGCGCGGCGCGGCTGCTGGAGGCGGCGCTGACCGGACCGAGCGCGGCCGCCGACGCGCTGCGGGCCGTGCTGCCCGAGGTGACCGCGCCGGAGCTGCGCGACGGCGTCCTCGAAGCGACCCGGGCGGCCGTCGAGTGCCTCCTCCTGGGCATCGAGTTGCGCGACCGGACCGGCCGTCCCCAGCCGCCGGCACTGCCCGCGCTGGTCTCACCGGCCGCCGATCTCCCGTTCCGGCGCACGACGGCGCAGACGCGGTGGCTCGTGCGCCAGCGGGTCCTGGCCCGCGCGCTGGAGTCGGCGGCGACCGGCGAACCCGCGGCCGGCAGGCCCTACCGCGTCCGCACGGTCGGCCTGCCGCCCGGCGGTCACGTGGGCGCCGACCTCGACACCCTGGCGGGTTTCGCGCTCCCGGCCGTCCTGCCGTGGACGCCCGACCCGCACCGCGAAGGCGTCCTCGACGTCCTGCGCCTCTGGGCCAACGCTCCGATCGGCGACGGGACGGGAGCCTGCCGCATACTTCGCCTCACTCCGGCGGGTGGCGAGGGGCAGTCCAGCGCCGAACGCCAGATGGTCGACAGGCAGCTGGAGAAGGAGGCGCCCGGGGAGCTCTGGCGCACCCCGCACGGCGCCATGCTGATCTTGAGTTACCGGCGAAGCGACCGGATCGCGACGGCCGTGGAGTACGCGCCCGGCGGGACGTTCGACCCGGCCGGCCCGCCCGGCTGGCAGGCGGCCCGGCCCCCCGTCCCCTGCTGGGGCGATGCCGACCGCGTCGTCCGGCTCCTGCGGTCGCTGGACGACCGCGGCCCCGCGCCGATCGACGCCGCCGCCACCGTCCGCGCTCTGGCGGAACGCGCGGGCTTCGGCCTGGCGGACGCCGTCGCGGTCTGCAGGTTCCCGGCGGACGTCCTGGGCGACGACATTCCCATGACCGGCGCCACGCTTCCCTTCCCCATGCGGGACGCGGTGCGGGAGCGCCTGCTGCCCGACGACCCGGCCGACCTCTGGACCACCGGCCTGGCCGTGGACGCGGCGGCCGAGTGGTGGCGGGCCCACGGCGAGAGCCGCCCCTCGACACCGTGATGCCCTGACCGGGTGAGGGGCGTGGATCGACGGCGATCCGGCGCTCAGAGGGCGCTGCGCTCCAGCATGTCGTGCATGTACGCGCGGAAACGGCGGAGGGTGGGGGGGTGATCCGCGAAGCGGCGGATCCCCTCCTCGTCGACGACGCCCACGTGGACGAACCCGTTGACGATCCAGATGATGTTCCAGAGGCCGAGTTCGAGGTCGTAGTCGGCGCGGACCGCGCCCCGGAACATCTCGACCACGGCGGCGATCAACGGCCGGTACAGCTGCTCGACGTCCTGCACGTCGGCCGCGTCGTTGAGCCAGCGGTGCACCCACAGGGCCCGCAGCTGCGGATGGGCCACCGAGTAGTCGAGGTAACTGTCGACCAGCGCCACCAGACCCGATATGTCGGGCGGGACGCGCGCCATCACGCTCCTCATGTGCGCGGCCTCGGCGTTGGCGTACCTGGTCATCACCTCCAGGTAGACATGCCGCTTGTCCTGCGCCAGGCGGCTGACCCTCTGCGCGCTCATCCCGGCGACCTCGCCGATCATCTGCAGCGAGGTCCCGTCGTATCCGAGCTGCACGAAGAGCCTTCCCGCCGCCTCGACGACCAGCTCATATTCCTCTGCGTCCTCCTGGGCAGCCACAGTCCCTCCCCGGAAACGCGCTCTCTCCCATCGTTCCCCGACTCGTCCGGGGCATCCGGCGGGGCGGCCCGGAATGACCCCGCATTTACCGACCGTCACCGGCGCAGCGCTCGCATCGGAGGTTCCTGGGGGTTCTCGCCTCGCCGCATTCGCCGCAGTGCGGGCAGTAGGCCACCGTGGTCCTGACCCAGCATTGGGCGCTGAGGGCCTCACTGCCGAATCTGTGGTCCATGGCGTCCCCGTCGGTTTCGGCGGTCGTCCCCTCGGCCCGGCCGTTGCCGTTCAGGACGGGGTAGCGGCGATCGCACGAACCGCACCGTCTCAGTTCCCAGGTCGCCTTGCAGACGTCGCACGTGCTGCGGAACGTGGACCCGTCCCGCGCCTGGAAGGTTCGCGCGGGGTCGCTTGAGGCGTTCCGGCACAGGGGGCACCGGACGAGTTCCGCCAGGCTCTCCGCGGCGGCCCTCACCTCGTCCCGCAACCGGTCGACCACTTCGGCGTTGTCACCGCGTTGCATGAACTGGGCGGTGCGATGAGCGAGCGTCCCGATCCGGCGGAGCACCGCGGCGAGTTCATGGGGGGCGGGCGGTCTCACGATGGTGAGGCCGTTCGCGGCGGCGGCGATCCAGTCCGCCCCGTCCGCGACGGCGTTCGCGTCGCGGCTCGGGCAGTCGATGCGGGCCGGGTACCTCTCGAACAGGTGCTGGGCGAGGGCCCAGCGCAGGCTGCGGGCCAGCCGCGTCACGCTGTCGATCTCCAACGGCGACACCGGGAGGAGCGCCGGCGCCCGGCCGCCGCCGCCGGAGGGAGCGGGCGCCTCGCAGCCCTGGAACGTCCTGAGCCGGATGCGGAGGGGCAGCTTCTCCCGCTTCTCGCGCTGCCCCGGGTAGACGACCAGCGTGCGCGGGTCGGTCGCGGCCGCGGCGGCGAGCGCGTCGATCTCCTCGGCCGTCCGGCCCGGCTGCTCCGCGGCGACGAGGGCGTGCGCCACCGGAACCACGCGCAGGACGGCCTCCCCTCCGCAGTGCAGCACGAAGGTTCCCGTCCGCTCCCATCGAAGGCCGACGGCCTCCCGGTGCTCGGCGACGCATCGGACTTCTCCGCCGGGCTTGAACGGGCCTTCGGGAACCAGGTCCAACTGCGCCAGCGCATGCATGAGGAGCAGGCCGGTGTACAGGGTGAACGACTCGCACCACTCCTGGATCCGGTCGTTGGACGGCCCGGACGCCCCGTTCCCGCTCCTCTCGGCGACCCACGCCCGCCAGAGTTCCGCGGCCCGCCTGTACCTGTCGTCGTTCGTGAAGACGTTGGTGCTGCGCAGGACGGTGCCGACATCGGTGTGACGGTGGACCCCCGGCAGGATCGTCGGCCCGCGGAGTTCGACCAGTGCGTTGCGCAGCCTCTCCAGGTCCTCACGCAGCCGTCTGGCCCTGGTGCGCCGGGTGCTGCTCTCGACGAGCCCCTCGATGAGGAGGAACATGTACTGGCTCACCCGCCACGGGCGGCCGCTCGCGTCCGCCGCGTAGGTGCTCACGTCGTCGAGCATGGCCTCGATCTGTTCGACCTCGACCAGCCGTCCCTGCACGTGGTCCCAGAGATGGTCGACGAGCCTGGCGAGCACCCGGTTCTCGTAGAAGTCCAGATCGGTCTCGCGCGCGGGGTCGAGGAGGCGCGCCGGGCGGATGCCGTCGGGACGCAGCGCCGCCCAGTCCTCGCTGCGAGCGGTGAGCCGGGTGATGGCGGCGGGAGTGACGCGCCGTGCCCGCGAGGCCGGGACCAGCCGGTTCACCGCCCGCAGCCTGGCCACGGGCAGGTGGCACGCCGCGCGCAGGTGCGGGAGGCAGCGCTCGATCACCTCGTCGATCTCGCGGGGCCGCAGCCGCTCGTCCATGTCGGCCCCGCCCATCAGCGGAGTCTCCGACAGCCAGTCCTCAGCGGTGACGTCCCGCGCGACCAGCGAGTCGAGCCTCCTGCCGACGGCCGTGACGATGTACGTCGTGATGTCGTCGGGCATGGCGTGGTGCCCGAAGTCGCCCTCGTCGCGGTGGCGCCGCGTCTCGTCCCACAGCGTCCATGTCCCGTTCGCGGCGAGGTACCGGCCCGGGCGCACCGCCGTCGCGTTCAGGAAGAGGGGGCGGTCGCCGGGCGCGAAGAACAGCCTGCCGAGGGGCATGCGCCCGCCGGGCGGCCGCTCCACCTCGCGTCCCAGCAGCCGGTCCCAGATCCGCGCCGGCATGTCAGACGCCTCTCCGCAGGTGGATCTCCTCGTCGAGCCGTTCGAGCGACCTGGACGGCACGGTGCCGAACGGCTTCCAGAGCCCGGTCAGGTCGTCGCGGAGCGCCTGGATCAGGTCGAACGGGATCTCGAACCGGCCGCGGAGCCTGCGGAGGACACGGGTCGCGAAGGCGTGGTCGGCCGCCAGCCCCTGGCTGCCGCCCGCCGCGCACACGACCGGGACGAAGGCCTCCAGGTACTTCGCGGTACGGGACCCCGACGCGATCCGGAAGTCGCGGAAGAGGCGGTCCCGCAGCTCACCGTCCAGGAAGGCGGACACGCTCCGCGCGGCCTCCGCATGCGTCCGGCGGGCGCGCTCGAAGGCCGCTTCGAGCGCGCCGAGCGCCAGCGGAGCCGGCAGCGGCGGGACCGGCTCGGGCTCGAACGTCCGGGGACGGGCGGGCAGTTCCAGCACGTGCGACCGGTCGTAGGTCTTGTCGGCGAAGGCCACCGTCGTCTCGTCGTGGTTGGCCGTGCCGACGAACCACACGTTCGGCGGGATGACGAGCTTGCGGCCGTCCACGAGCCCGCGGGGGGCCGGCCGGACCTCGGTCGTCATCAGCTCCAGGCTGGGCGGGGCGCCGTTCGGCTTCCTCGTCTGCCCGATCTGGTAAAGAACTTCGCTGAAGTACTGCTCCGGATGCGACAGGTTCATCTCGTCCAGCACGACGAAGAACGGACGGTCCGCGTGCGCGGGGCTTCCTGCCTGGTAGAGCGCCTGGGTGAAGGGCGACTCGTAGAACCTGCGCTCGAAGGCGTTGAAGTACCCGACGAGATCCTGCGGGGTTCGCCAGTCGGCGCTCACAGGGACGAGCGCGGTCTCCGCCTGGAGGGCCTTGGCGAAGACGATCGGAAGCTGCGTCTTGCCGATGCCGCTGATCCCCTGGAGGAGGTGCAGCCGCGACGCGGCCAGCCCGCCGAGGAAGAGGACCAGGTCCTCCTCGGCGTAGAACATGCGGTATTGCTGGGCGACGAAGTTCCGGAGCCAGTAGACGAAATTGTCCAAGGGCGGGACGCGGCCCAGAAGGTCGTCGCGCTTCTCGTTGTACCGCGTGTCCATCGCGTGGCATTCGGGGAAGGGCGACTCGCCCTCCTTCCGGGCCGTCAGGCTCTGGATGTCCTGGTGCAGTTCCTGGACGCGGACGCGGTAGGCGTCGACCGACGCCTCCATGGCCTCCTTGGTGACCTTGAGCCGTTCGAGTTCCAGAGCGGTGATCTGATGGCCGGTGAGCTGCCGCTGCAACCGCTCGTTGTCGGCGATGAGGACCGCGCGCTCCTCGCGCCAGCCGCGCTCGGCCTCCTGGAGCCTGGCGAGCCGTTCCATCACGTCCTCGGGCACCTGGCGCTGAAGGCGGAGCTCGGCGTTCTGGGCGCGTAGCTCCTGTAGCTCCTTCAGCACCTCGTCGGGCGACCGGTGGCCGAAGGCCCGGTCGACGCGGTTCCGCTCGTCGCGCTCCTTCTCCATGTCGGCGGCGTGGTCCTGGAGCGCCCTGCAGCGCTGCTCCAGTTCCCTGGAGCGCAGCTCGGCCCGTTCCACGGCCGCGGCGACGGCGTGCTCCACGCGTTCGCTCAGCAGCGCACGCGCATCGGTCAGGTCCTCGTCGCGGGCGTTGAGCTCGACCTCGAACGCCCGGAGGCGCGCCCGTTCCTCGGTGAGCCTCTCCGTCCGCTCGGCCAGTTCCCGGCGTTGCGCCTCCAGTTCGGCGCTGAGCGCGGCCCGGGTGCGGGCGTGTTCCTCCGCCAATTCCCGCTGCTGGGCCTCGACCTCCCGCCGGGTGCCCTCCAGCGCCTTCCTGGCTTCGGCGAGCGCGGTCTCCTTCGCGCGTTCCCGAGCGGCGACGAGCTTCCGCTCCTCGTCGATCAGCCGTTCCTCCCGCTCGTCGAGTTCGCCGCTCCGTTCCTGGACGATGTCACGTCGCGCCTTCAGATCCCGGGCGTCCTCGTCGAGGGCCGCGAGCCGCTCGGCCACCTCCTCGTTCTGGCGATCAAGGGCCTGCCGCGTTTCGGCCACGCGCTCGGCGGCCTGCGTGAACAGGGCCACGGCCTCGGCCGCTTCCTGCCATCGGGCGGCGACGGCCTTGTCGTCCACCCCGCCGGCCGGAGGTTCGGCGGGCGCGGGCAGGGACTCCTCACCTCCGGCGGCGGCCACCGCTTCGGTGCGGCGCGCTTCGACCTCCTCCTCGATCGCCTTCTGGTTCACCGGCCTGGCGGCGGCGGAGGGCCTGGTCCGGCGCTGGGGCGTCTGCCGACGCGCCTGGGCGGGGCGCTTCTTGGCCATCGTGGACTACTCGTCCTTCCTGGGGGCGGAACGGATGCGTCGTTACTGCAGGGCGATGAGTTCTGGGACGGCGAGGGCGGCGAGTTCGCGGCACCACTTCGCGTCCTGCACGGCGGAGGGGTCACGTCCTCCGTGCGAGACGCGGTTGCGCATGGCGCCGAGCGCGGCGAGGGCGCTGAGCAGGTCGGGGCGCCGCGCCGCCAGCCGGTGCAGGGGATGCTCGGCGTTCCTGTGCGCCGCCACGAGGGCCAGGGCGCCGACCTCCTTCAAGGTCACGTTCTTGCCGGCCTCCACGTCCCTGGCGGCCTTGCAGAGATCCTGGACGAAGAGCTGGGGAACGGCCTGGAACCCGACGCCGTGTGCGGCCTCCTCCACGGCGGCCCGTCTGAGCGCCTGGGTCGACGAGACGGCCCGGACGGAGCCGACCGGCACGGGATAGCCGCGCGCCAGGCGGCGGAAGAGCTCCTCGTACAGGCGGTGTGTCGCGTGCACGACGCGCTCCAGCGCTCCGGCCTGGTCGCCCAGCATGACGGCGAGGTCAACGTCGGTCATCAGGTCCAGCGCGTCCTCGTCGCCGCGGACGTCCGCGCCGAACTCGGCGACGAGCACGGATTCGACGTGGGCGCGCGCGGTCGCCTCCGCCCGGCGGTAGGTGCGCTCGGCGTTCTCCGCCCTGCTCCGGGCCACGCCGCGGATCCGCTCCGCGAGCGCGCCGCCGTCATGCAGGCGCCGCTCCAGCAGTTCGCCGAACATGGCGCTGGTCCCGACGCCGAAGGGGTCGTGCGCGACCAGCTCCCCGCCTCCGCCGACCACGGCGAAGCCGACGACCAGGACGGGCTCGGGGGCGTCGATGAAGGCGATCCGGCTCAGGTCCGGGGGCCGGTCCTCGTCCGGCCCCGGGCGGGCGCCCGGCTGCGCCGCGGGCGCCAGGCCCTGGACGCGTTCGAACTCGCGCACCCGCTGGGCCTCCCGCGCGTCCCGGTCCAGCCGGGCGACCTCGACGACCTGTTCGGGGCCGGGCCGGCCGGGGACGGCGGCCCCCGGCGCCGCGTCGGCGACGTCGACGATCGCGGCCTCGATCGGGTCCGGGTGTCCCGTGGTGCCGAGCTGGAGCCCGGCCCTGCCCGGCGCCCGCCAGGTGACGTGCGCGTCGACGAGCCGCTCGGCGGTGCGGGGCCACAGGTCCCCGCCGGCCTCGGGCGACTGGAAGACGTAGCGCACCGACCAGGACGTCTCCTCGGCGACGCTGCCCGTGCGGAGCGCCCGCCTCCCCTCCTCGGTCAGCTCCCCCTGCCGGTCGAGCAGCCCCTGGCGGACGGCCTGGTCGACGATGTGCGCGCACAGCCGCACATGCAGGTTGATCCGGGCGGCGATCAGGTCGGGTTCGCGGACGCCGGCGTGGCAGAGCCCCAGCACGACGCGTTCGAACAGGTCGAGACCCCTGCGGGGCAGGATCGGGGCGGTCACGCGGTGCGCCCACGCCGGGAAGGCGACGCAGATCCGCTCGTCGCGCCTCGGCGGCGCCGGGCACAGCTGGACGATCCTCGCGCTACGGGGAAAGGACGGCGCCATGGCCACCTCCCGACCGGCACAGCCGGAGGAACTCGGTCAGCGGCTCCACCTGCGCGGGAGCCGCGGCCCCTTCGAACATCGCCGAGTCGCCCACGGTCACGAGCAGGCGCTTCTGCCGGCTCATCGCCACGCACAGCCGGTTGCGCAGGGTGAGGTGGCCGTAGCGGCGCCGCACCCAGCGGTCGTGGGCGGCCGTGCCCGCGTCCGGCGGGTCGGCCGGAGGCGACGACCTCGTCGTGGACAGGAACACCACATCGAACTCCTTGCCCTGGAAGGCGTCGACGCTCCCGACGTGCAGGCGGTCCAGGCGGCGGCCGCCCGCGTCGTACTGGAGGCCCTTGGCCGGCTCGTAGCCCTGGTCGGTGCGGCGGGCGAGCTCGCGCGCCGCCAGCTCCCGCCAGATCTCGTCCACCTGGTCGGAGTAGAACGAGATGACGCCGAAGGTGAGGTCCGGAGCCGCGGGCAGCAGCCTCTCCAGTTGGTCGGCGACGGCGCGCGCCTCCGCCCGCCGCCGCTTGCTGCGCTTGCCGGATTCGGCGCCCCGGGAGTTCGGGACGTCGATCCACGCCGCGTGCACGCCCTCGTAGCCGGGCAGGGCGTGCGCGAACTCCGCGTCCGGACGCGGCGATTCGAGGATGCCGCCGTAGAAGCAGCGGCTGACGAACTCCCCGAGCGTCCGGTGCATCCGGAACTGGGCGTTGAGGGTGACGACCCGGTCCACCGGGGCGCCGGGAGCCCCCAGGTTCTCGAACAGGCGCTGGAACAGGCTCTCGCGCAGCCTTCCCCGCGCGCCCGCGTCGAGCCGCTCCACCTGCCGCTCGACCTCCGGCTCCAGCATGTGCGGGAGCTGGTTGTGGTCGCCGACGAGGACGATGCGCCGGCCCGCGTGGATCAGCGGGATCATGAGGTCGAGCGGGTTGGCGCGGGCCGCCTCGTCGATGATCACGGTGTCGAAGACGACGTCCTCGATCCGCGCCTCCTGCTTGGCCCCCGCGACCGTCGGGGACGCGGCCTGCTGGCAGGTGGCCGCGTAGGAGGCGGTGTAGGCGCGCAGCGTCCACTCCACGGCGGCCGGGTCGCCCCGCAGCCCTTCGAGATAGTCCAGCATGGCGAGCTGGGGACCGCTCTCGCCGGAGTCGCGCACCCGCTCTTCGAGGTCTTCGGCGATCTCGGCGAGCAGGTCCTCCACCTCGGGGTCGGCGGCGGCGGGGGCCAGGGGCCCGCTCGCCGGCCGGAGCGCCTCCAGCAGCCGGTCCCGCGCCTCCGCGAGCTCGGCCAGGAACGGGACGGGCTCGTCGACGTCCCAGGAGGCCGCCCTGGCCAGCAGGTCCAGGTCGGCCGCGCGCTCGGCGTCCCGCCCCTCCAGCGCGCGGACCCGGCGCAGCGCCTTCGCCGCCGCCGCGGGTCCGTCGTCGGCGAACGACTCGGCGAGCGTCCGCACGCCGCGCAGCGCCCGGATCGTCAGCTCGCGGTCGTCGTCGAGGTCGAACGGGACGGGCCGGGACGCGGTCCGCGCCCGCAGCCGCGTTCGGTGCAACCGGTCCGCGAGGTCGGCCGGGAGGAGGTCGCCCGCGAGCTCCTCGATCTCTTCGAGCAGTCGCGCGGTCTCCTCCGGCGGGGTCGGCGTGAGCAGGTAGGCGGCCGCGCGGGCGGTCACCGTCCGCAGCAGGCCGAGCGCCCGCCCGAAGGAGTCGGCGTTGATCTCCTCGGTGAGCCAGTCGACCGTCTCCTGGAGCCACCGGTCCGTCTGGACGGTCGTGCCGCGGCCGGCGCGGTCCACCTTGTTGGCGGGGAGGCCGAACACCCGCGAGCGCTCCACCAGTTCGTCCACCGCGGCGTGCTGGAAGCTGGTGAGCAGGATGCTGCCGCGCAGCCGCGCGTAGCCGCGCCCCTCCTCGGCGAGGCGCGTCTGCAGGGCGGTGATCACCTGGGTCTTGCCCGTGCCCGGCGGGCCCTGGATCACCGCGATGTCGGGCGTGTTCAGCGCCACCTCCAGCGCCCGCTCCTGCATCGGGGTGGGCTCGCCGCCCCGGAAGCAGTCGCGGACCGCGTCGGAGATCGGCCTGGTCCTCCTCCCGGGGGGATCCGCGCTGACCGTCTTTCCCTCGAACAGCGCCAGCAGGTTCGGGATCCTCGTCCCGTCCGCGAGGATCCGGTCGAAGGCGTCCTTGCGCCTCTGCATCTGGCGCCGGTCGCCGCGGAACGAGCGGTAGAGGAACCCCTGGGGCGGAGGGGCGACCGTCCGGTCCCGTCCCACTCCGGAGACGCGCCGCCGTCCGAGGTCCACGAGCCTCAGGTCGATCGTGCCCGCCGCGACGTCGGCCGCGACGACGGTTCCGCTGACCACGTCCCTGCCGAGCCGGTCGCCGATCAGCGCCCATGCCGAGTCGTCCTCCTCGTCCGCCGCCGCCAGGGCGGCGGGGAGGGTCTGCGCGGCCTCCAGCTCCAGGGTCTCGCGCGCGTCGAGGGCGCGCCGGGCGCGTTCCGCCAGCGTCAGCTCCTGGTCGTCGACGTGGGACGACCCGTCGAGCCGGAACCGGTACACGCCGTCGCCGAGCGGTTCGCGGCCGGTGTAGCGCCCGAACCCGATGTCGCGCACCTGCCGGCGGACGAAGCGGGTTTCGAGCCGGTTGTACTCGTGCCACATGGCGAGGAAGCCCTGACCGGTGGCCAGCCGGTTGAGCTGGTGCTTCATCTCGGCGCGCAGCTCGCTCGCCCGCGAGACGTCGGTGAACGCCAGGCGGCACTCGGTCAGCCGCAACGGCCCCTGCCCGTCCTCGCCGCCGGTGCGCCGCAGGCGATGCAGCACCAGCCGGTCGCCCTCCGTCCGGACGTCCCCGGTCACGCCCCGCCCGTGGATCCGGTAGCCGGCCGGCGCGCTCGGGTCGCTCAGGCCGATGGACACGACCAGGCGATGGGGCGCTTCCGGCCCCGCGCCCGCCCTCGGGGGGATCAGCAGGCGCTCGGCGAGCCACCGGATGATCTCGTCCGGCCTGTCCCTGAGCTTCCTGTCCCACTTGCCGACCGTGTCCATGACGCGGTCGCCCACACCGACGGACTGCGGTTCCAGCGGATCCGCCTGCTCGTAGGTGTAGAGGTCCAGGCCGATCCGGAGGCGGCGCCGCTGCCCCTCGTCCTCCACCTTGCGCGTCGACAGGACCGCGATCCGGGCCCGGTTCGAGATGGCCCGCGCCAGGCGTTCGCGGTCCTGCTCCCCCGCGGGTCTGACCCCGCCTCGGACGGTCCCGTCGACGCCGGCGACCACCTGGCCGCTCGGCAGCTTGGCCAGGGTCACCTCGTGCCAGCCGTCGCCGAGATTCCGGAGAGCGTCGGGGGCTCCGTCCCAGAGCAGCCAGACGAAGTCCGAACGTCCGGGCAGGGGTTCGTTGACGGCGCCGGCCGCTCCCCTGGGCGCGGGCGCACGGCCGCCGCGGCCCGGCGCGCTCATGTCCGGCCCGTTCCGAGCAGGCGGAACCGCAGCACCCGGTGGAGCTGCGACCGGTGCCCGAAGTGGACGCTCCACTCGGGAACCTCCTCGTACACCGGAACCGTCAGCTCGCCGCCCGGCTCCACGACGCGCGGCGAACCGCCGGTGCGGCGGCTGAGCCACAGCGGTTCGCGGCCCCTGTTCCGCACGGCCAGCCTGCTGCCCGGCTCCCACCACAGCCAGGCGACGGGACGGTCCTGGTCGGCGTCGGGCGCCAGCTGCGCGGTGCGCGCGGTCACGCACAGCCATTCGCGCGGCGGAACCGCGAGGCCGTCGCGGGGCGCGGTGTACGTCTCCTCGCCGGGGACGGCGAGGTGCATCAGGCCCATCAGCTGGCGGGGCGTTCCGGCTCCGCACCACGGGCAGGCGGCGGCTCCGACGATGAACGTCTGCGGGCAGTGCGCGCACGTGAGCGTGAGGTCCGCGGCGGTCTGGAGCTTCGTGCGCCATTCGGCGACCGTCGCGCGCTCGGCCGGACGCGACCGCCCGGCACCGAAGGTCCGCTCCGCCAGCGCCAGGAGGCCGGGGGTGAGGACGGCCCGCCTCGGCAGCCCGTAGCTCGACCGGTTGCGGTCGTCGCCCGGATCGTCGATCCAGGGCAGCTCGCCCGCGAAGGCCCGCTCCTCGTCCTCGGGCGCGCCGTCCTGGACGTCGTCGCCGAGGAACGGGTGCACGAGCGCGAGCAGCTCGAAGGCGATGACCGCGAACGCGTGGGCGTCGCTGAGGCTGGAGATGCCCATGCGGCCCGCGACCACCTCGGGCGCGCCGTACCCGGGCGTCGTGAACGACTCGTCGGGGACGACCGACTCGACCTCCAGGTTGTCGGCGTCCACCAGCCAGACCTGGGAGTGCTCGGCGGACGACGAGGCCATCATGTTCCCGGGAGAGGGGTCGCCGTAGACGATGCCCCGGGCGTGCAGCGCCGCCAGGACGTCCGCGGCCCTCGCCAGCAGCCGGAGCCGGCGCCGCAGCCCGCCCGTCTCCCCGTACCAGTCCACGAGGTCCGTGCGCGGCGGCGGATGGGCGAGGACGCGCAGAGCGGTCATGTCGCCGAGCAGTTCCATCGTGTAGCCCACGTCCGGCTCCGCGAGCATGGCCAGCGGACGGGATATGGCGAGCCCGTCGAGGTCGAGCCGTTTCACGGTCCGGAGCCGCTGCCGCAGCCGCTCCGCGGCCCGCCGCGTCCGGACGCGGAGCACCTTGACGGCGACACGGTCGCCGGCCGCCCAGACCTCGCCCTGCCCACCGGTTCCCAGCAGGCGGGTCAGCTGGAGCGGACGTCCGTGCTCGTCCTTCACCACGCGCATTTCGCCGACGTCTCCGTCCGTCTCAGCCCAGCAGGTCCTCAAGCTCGTCGAAGGACATATGCGACGTGTCGTTCGGGCGGTCGCTGCGCGCTCTCGCGGTGACGCTCATGGTCACCCAGGAGAAGTACCGGGACAGCAGGTGCGCCTCGTCGGCGCGGACGGGCTGGATGACGGGATCGTCGATGAAGGCCCGCAGGACGTCGAAGGCCTCCTCGTCCATGTCCTGGCCGACGCCGACGGCCAGCCGCACGGCCTTGCCCCCGCGCGGCGAGGCCAGCAGACGCTCCAGCGCGTCCCGCCAGTCGTCGTTCGGCAGTCCGTCGGACACCAGGACCAGGGTCGGCGTGAAGGCTCGCCGGGAGATGACGTTCTCGTCCGCCAGGAGCCCGTTCACCAGGTCGAGGGCCTCGCCCAGCGGTGTGCGCCCGCGGGGCAGCATGTCCTCCCAGACGACCTCGGCGGCCGGGGCCGGGGGCTGGTGCAGCGCCGCGCCCCCGCCTCCGAAGGTCACCACGCCCACCGTGATCTCACCGCGGACGGTGTCCTCGTCGGCGAACGACCTGATCATCGTGGCGACGCTGCGGTTGAGCACGTCGATCTTCCCCGCCTCCGCCATGCTCCCGCTGACGTCGGCGAGGACGAGCACGGGCAGGGGACGGGGCGGGGGCGCGGACGGCCGGGCCATGAGGGGGTCGGGCATGGCGGTTCCCTTCTGGTGTCCGGAGAGCGAAACATTCCAGAATGGGAGGCATCACACCTTCCGTCAAGGCCTTTCCGGAAAAGGGTTAACTACAACCATTAATCGGTCCGACCATAATCCGTTCCAGGACTATACGGATGAAAACGCCCAATCGGCGTGCACTCGGCCGTTCGCCTTGTGCACGCCGATGTGGACTGCCCGGACATCGCGGTTCTGGTCGCGGCGCTACCGGGTGCGGACGGGCAGGCGGCCCGCGACGAGCGGGACGACGATCGCCGCGGCCACGAGGTGCGCGGCGATCAGGGTGAGCCTCGTCGCGACCGTCGCCGAGACGAGCAGGTCGGGCACGACAGACAGCGCGGTGAGGACGGCGGTGGTCGCGAGGAACGCGCGCCTGGGAGCGGCGGCCCACCGGCGCAGCGCCACGGCCAGCAGTACGCCGATCGCACTGAACAGCAGCGTGAGCTGGGTGAAGCCGATGCCCGCCGTCACCGTGGGCACCCGCGTCATGGGCCCCCGCGAGGCCGGGTGGACCGAGAGCGCGATGGCCGCGCTGGCCGGAACGGGCCTCACCGGCGACGAGCGCATGGCGGCCGCGTTCCTGCTCTTCGGGCACACCCGCACCACCCACTCGATGGCCACGGCCGGCACCCAGGCCTGGTCGGGCGGCAGCGAGACGGCCGAGCTGATCCGCGGGCGGGCGGACCTGTTCCCCGAGCTCGGCAAGGCGTTGAGCGGCCCCACTCCGGTCCTGGACGACAACGCCCGCGCCTTCGGCCTGGCCCGCCTCCTCGACGGCCTGGCCGCCCTCATCGAGGAGCGGTCATGACCGCGGAAAGGCTGGCCGCGGACTTGTCGGCGACGGCCTGATCACGGCGCTGCGCATCTTCTACGACACCGCGTCCACCCGCGCCGCGTTTGAACGCGCGACGGGCGGTTCCTGGCGCCGCGAGCCCTGACCCGGCGCTGCGCCCTGGGCCGGCAGGGGCCGATGTTTCGCGTCGGCGGGCAGAGGGATGAGTCCTTTCTCCAGAGGTGGGGAGGCTTGGATGGCGCGGATCGATCGGATCGCCGAGCCATGGGGGACGAGGACGCCCTACGGCCCGGGCGAGGACTGGCCCGTCAGGGTGGACGCCTTCCTGGAGGAGGGAATCTCGGCCCAGGACGTGGACCGGTGGGTGCCGACCGCGTCGATCCTGCATTCCAACGGCGACGGGATGGACATCGCGGTCAGGGACGGCCGGATGGTCGGTGTCCGCGGCGCGGCCCGAGACAGGATCAACCGGGGACGCCTCGACCCCAAGGATCTGTACGGCTGGCAGTCGGGTTCCTCGCCGGACCGGTTGACCCGTCCGCTGGTCCGGCGGGACGGCGGGCTCGTGGAGACCGACTGGGACACCGCGATGGACGCGATCGTCCGCCGGAGCCGGGAACTGCTGGACGAGCAGGGCAGTAGCGCGTTCGGCTTCTACACCAGCGGGCAGCTCTTCCTGGAGGAGTACTACACGCTGGCGACCCTCGCCCGCGCCGGGATCGGCACCAACCACCTGGACGGCAACACCCGCCTGTGCACCGCGACGGCGGCCGCGGCCCTGAAGGAGTCGTTCGGGTGCGACGGGCAGCCCGGGACGTACGCCGACATCGACCACGCCGACGTCATCGCGCTGTTCGGGCACAACGTGGCCGAGACGCAGACCGTGCTGTGGATGCGGATGCTCGACCGGCTGGCCGGTCCGAACCCGCCGCAGGTGATCTGCGTGGATCCCCGGACGACGCCGGTGGCGCGCGCGGCGGCCGTGCACCTGGCGCCGCGTCCGGGCACGAACGTGGCGCTGATGAACGGCCTGCTGCACGAGATCATCGCGGCGGGCAAGGTCGATCGCGACTACGTCGACGCCCACACGGTCGGGTACGAGGAACTGGAGCAGCGCGTCAAGGAGTATCCGCCCGACCGCGTCGCGGAGGTCTGCGACGTGCCCGAGGAGCGGATCCGCCGGGCCGCGGGGCTGCTCGGCGACGCCGGACGGCTGGTGTCGACCGTCCTGCAGGGGTTCTACCAGTCGCACCAGGCCACCGCCGCCGCCGTGCAGGTCAACAACCTGCACCTGATCCGGGGGATGCTCGGCCGCCCCGGCTGCGGGGTCCTGCAGATGAACGGGCAGCCCACCGCCCAGAACACCCGCGAATGCGGCGCCGACGGAGACCTCCCGGGCTTCCGGAACTGGGCCAACGGCGACCATGTCGCCGACCTGGCCCGGATCTGGAACGTCGAGCCCGAGCGCATCCCGCACTACGCGCCCCCGACCCACGCCATGCAGATCTTCCGGTTCGCCGAGCAGGGGTCGATCCGCTTCCTGTGGGTCAGCGGGACGAACCCCGCCGTGTCGATGCCGGACCTGGCGAGGATCCGGACCATCCTGGCGCAGGAGCGGCTCTTCCTGGTGGTGCAGGACATCTTCCCGACCGAGACCACCGAGCTGGCCGACGTGGTCCTGCCGGCGGCGACCTGGGGCGAGAAGACCGGCACCTTCACCAACGCCGACCGGACCGTCCACCTCTCGGAGAAGGCCGTCGAGCCGCCCGGCGAGGCGCGCCCGGATTTGGAGATCTTCCTGGACTACGCCGCACGGATGGGCTTCACCGGCAGGGACGGCACTCCCCTCGTCGGATGGACCGGCCCGGAGCCGGCGTTCCGCGCCTGGCAGGAGTGCAGCCGCGGACGCCCCTGCGACTACACCGGCCTCAGCTACGAGAGGCTCCGCGCCGCGGGCGGCGTCCAATGGCCCTGCGACCGGGAGCATCCCGACGGCACCGAACGCCTGTACTCCGACGGCCGTTTCTGGTCCGCGCCCGAGTACTGCGAGAGCTTCGGCCACGACCTGGTCACCGGCACCCCCGTCGAGGAGGCGGAGTACCGGTCCCTCGACCCGTCCGGCAAGGCCCTCATCAAGTCGGCCGGCTACCTGCCGCCGCACGAGGCGCCGGACGAGCTCCGCCCCTTCCACCTGATCAACGGCCGCACCGTCTACCACTTCCACACCCGGACCAAGACCGCCCGCGCACCGCAGCTGCGGGACGCCGCCCCGGACGTGTGGGTGGAGATGAGCGCCGCCGACGCCGAGGCCCACGACATGCGGGAGGGCGACCTCGCCGAGATCTCCAGCCCGCGCGGCGTCGTGCACGCCAAGGTGCGCGTCACCGGCATACGCTCCGGTGTCCTGTTCCTGCCGTTCCACTACGGCTACTGGGACCTGCCGGACGGCGCCGGCAGGACGCGCGCGGCCAACGAACTGACGATCACCGACTGGGACCCCGCCTCCAAGCAGCCGCTGTTCAAGACCGGCGTGGCCACCCTCCGGCTGCTGGAGCGCGGCGGCGGACCCGCCTCCGCCGATCGGGCCGCCGAGGCCGGGCCGGCCCGGAGCCGGACCGCGATGACCGACGAGGAAACGCGATGAACGGGATCGGCCTCGCCCTGCGGGGGCTGCACCACGGCGAACGCGGTCTCGCCCAGGATCTGCTGCGCGTCTCCGAACGCCACGCCGGCGAGCACGAGATCCACCACGTGGCCCGGGACCTGTCCGCCTGGTCCCAGCGGCACCTGCGCGAACTCGCCGAGATCGGCGGCCGGTACGGCGCCCGCCTGGGCGCCGCGCACGCCCTGGAGACCGGGCTGGCCGCGAAATTCCGGGGAAAGGGAAGCGAGCTGGTCAAGCACCGCGGCCCGCCCGGCATGCTGCTCCTGCACGACCTGCGGCACATCCACGTCCAGGCCGCCGGAGTCTCCCTCGACTGGGAGATGATCGCGCAGGCCGCCCGGGGCAGCCGCGACACCGCGCTGCTGCGGCTGGCCCGGCGCTGCCACCCCGACACCCTCCGGCAGATGCGCTGGGCCAACGCCCACCTCAAGCAGCTCAGCGCCCAGGTGCTGAACAGCTGAACCCGCCCTCCGGCTCGCCGGAGGGCGGGGGGACAACCGGCCGGCGGCGCGCCACAACCGTCGGTTGTGCGGCCCTAGGGTGATCTCGTGGACACCGAGGCGCTGCGATCGTTCGTCCGGGCGGCCGAGCTCGGGCAGCTGGGGCATGCGGCCGACGAGCTGGGCGTGACGCAGCAGGCCGTCTCCAAGCGGATCGCCGCCCTGGAGCGCGAGCTGGAGGTCAGGCTGTTCACGCGGACCGCCCGGGGAGTCGAGCTGACGCTCGACGGCCAGGCGTTCCTCCCCCACGCGCGGAGCGTCGTCGCGGGCGTCGACCGCGCCGTCGCCGCGGTCAGGCCGGGTTCCCGGGCCCTGCGGATCGACGTCCTCGGCTTCCGCAGCGCCCAGGCCGTCGTCCTCCACGAGTACTGGCGGTCGCGCCCCGGGACCGACCTCGACCTGGTGACCCTCAGGGTCGACGACCCGCGCGCGGCGGTCGCCGCCGTCGAGGCGGGCGACGTCGACGCCTCGTTCCGTACCGTCACCGACCCGGCCGTCCTGCCTTCCGGCGTGCGGATGGTGCGCGCGTTCGACTCCCCGCTGGAACTCCTCGTCGGCCCGAGGCATCCGCTCGCCTCCGCGCGGAAGCTGACGCCGCCGGGGTTGCGCGGGCACCGGATCTGGGTGCCGGGCATCACGCCGCGGAGCGAGTGGGGAGAGTTCTACGATCAGCTCGCCACCGAGTTCGACCTGCGCATCGACGCGGCGGGCCCGCATTTCGGAGACGACGTGCTCCTCGACGTCCTCGCCGACTCCGCGGAGGTGGCCACCCTCGTCGGGGCACGCGACCGGTACGTCTGGCCCGCGACCCACGACCTGCGCCGCGTCCCCATCGTGGACCCGGTCCTCGCGTACCCGCTCTCGCTGATGCTGCCGAGCAGCAGTCCCCATCCGGGACTCCGCGCGATCACTGCTTACCTCGCAGGCCTGCCGAGGCTTCCTGAGACGGCCTGGCTCCCGTCCTGGGCGCGGACGCGCGCCTGACGAAGGCCGCCCGACCGGATCGACCCGTCCACCGTTCCACCAGAAAGGATCGCGGCATGCCCGGCGACCGTCTCATGCGCATCCACAGCGCCGAGTTCCAGTCCATGGCCGAGAGGGTCCTGCGGACCACCGAGCTCACCTCGCGCCTGAACGTCCTGCCCTTCGAGGACGAGGCGGGCAAGGCCGAGCTGTTCGAGCAGATCTTCGGCAGGCCGCTGCCGGCGAGGGTGACGATCTATCCGCCCTTCTACACCGACCACGGCCTCCGGCTGGACCTCGCGGAGCGCGTGTTCATCAACCAGAACTGCACGTTCCTGGACTACGCCGGCATCCGGCTCGGCGAGCGCGTGATGATCGGGCCGAAGGCCACGTTCATCACCGTCGGCCACCCGGTCGACCCCGGGGAGCGGCGGGAGTGGCTGACCGGCGGGCCCATCGACGTGGCCGAGAACGTGTGGATCGGCGCCGGCGCCACGATCCTGCCGGGCGTCAGCATCGGCCGCGACTCCGTGGTCGCCGCCGGCGCGGTGGTGGCCGACGACGTTCCGCCCGCGACCCTGGTGACCGGCGGGAAGGCGGCCGTGAACCGGCGGTGGTGACGGGTTCCGCGTCGGGCGGTACGCCGGGTGGGGCCCGCCGTCTTCTGCTACAAGTGTAGTAGCAAGCGGCCGGCGGTGCGGCCGCCTGGATGACGACAGGAGAGAGGGCCCCATGGTCTTCAAGCAACTGCTCGGCGCCTTCGGTGTGGGCGGACCGTCGGTCGAGACGGTTCTCGCCGCCTCCCATGCCCGCCCGGGAGACCACCTGACCGGCGAGGTACGAATGCGGGGCGGAGACCGCGACGTGCACGTCCACCAGGTGGCGCTGAGCCTGGTCACCAGAGCCGAGTACGAGCACGGCGACCACGAGGGGGCCGGGAGCAGGGAGTTCCACCGGGGAGCGATCACGGGCGGCTTCTCTCTGGGCGCCGGGCAGTTCCACACGATCCCCTTCCAGATGCCGCTTCCCTGGGAACTGCCGCTGACCGAGGTCTACGGGCAGCACCTGCACGGCATGGCCATGGGCGTCCGCACCGAACTCGAAGTCACCGGCGCCGTGGACGCCGGCGACCTCGACCCGGTCTCGGTGAGCCCGCTGCCGTCCCAGCAGCGCGTTCTGGACGCCTTCGGGACGCTGGGATTCATGTTCAAGAGCGCCGACGTGGAAGAGGGGTACATCGCGGGCGTCCACCAGGAGCTGCCCTTCTACCAGGAGATCGAGTTCTTCGCGCCGCCCCAGTACGACGGCCGGATCAGCGAGGTCGAGCTCACCTTCGTGTCCGATCCGCACGGGCTCGTGGTGGTCCTGGAGGCCGACCGCCGCGGGAACGTCTTCTCCGAGGGCGACGACGTCTTCGGTCGCTTCCACGTCTCCCACGACCAGGCGTTCCACATGGCGTGGGAGCACGAGGTGGAGGGCTGGCTGCGGGCCGTCGCCGGGCACCTCCACGGAGGGTTCGCCCACGGGTCCCACGAACCGCACGGGTTCCATCAATCCCACGGGTTCCAGGAAACCGGGCACCACGAACCGCACGGGCACCATTCCGGAGGCCGCGGCGGGCCGGGCTGGGGCGGGGTCGCGGCCGGAGCGGCCGGGGGCCTGGCCGCCGGGTTCGTGGCGGGCGCCGTCGTCGGCGAGATGCTGGACGACGACGAGGAGAAGGAGGACGAGCCGTCGGTGGGCGACGCCTTCGCCGACGTGAGCGGACAGGCCGTCCAGGACGCCTACCAGGCCGCGGCCTACGAGCAGGCGTACGAGGACGCCTACGACGACGCCATGGAGACCTTCGAGGACGAAGGGTAGGGGGCGGCCAGCCAGATCCGGCCGAGGCAGGCCAGGAACGCGCCGAGCGCCCAGCCCGCGACGGCGTCCGTCGGCCAGTGGTAGCCGAGCGCGACGACGGCGACCGCGACGGCCGCCGCCGCGGTGTGGGCGGCGGCCGT
>NZ_JBEZJP010000063.1:0-27287 GCF_040653175.1 Actinomadura sp. NPDC048032 | reverse complement strand
GACCCTGTGAACCGGAGTCGAGCAGATGAGCGGGGATGCCGAACCCGGTTACCCGGTGCGCCTATGGCGTGACGGCGCGGGGCATGGGTGTGCGGGTTATCGAGTTGTGCGGCTCAGGCGCCGGCGGTCCCCTCCGGAGCGGTGTCGCCTCCGACGGGAGTGAAGTCACGGGCGCCGATGAACGAGGGACGGGGCGCGGGGGCGGAGAACGGCTCGACGCACGTGTTCTCCACGCTGTTGAACACGATGAACACGTTGGAGCGCGGGAACGGGGTGATGTTCCCGTTCGAGCCGTGCATGCAGTTGCAGTCGAACATGGTCGCCGAGCCCGCGGGTCCGGTGAACAGTTCGATCCCGTGCTTGTCGGCCAGGATGGACAGGCTGGCGGGGTCGGGCGTACCGATCTCCTGTCCGCGCAGGGACTCCTTGTAGTGGTCGTCCGGGGTCTCCCCGACACACGCCACGAAGGTCTTGTGCGAGCCAGGCATGATCATTAGCCCGCCATTGTGCACGAAATTCTCGGTGAGCGCGATGGATATGCTCACCGCGCGCATCCGGGGCATGCCGTCCTCCGCGTGCCAGGTCTCGAAGTCCGAGTGCCAGTAGAAGTCCTTGCCCGTGAAACCTGGCTTGTAGTTGACCCGGCTCTGGTGCACGTAAACATCCGAACCGAGGATCTGCCTCGCCCGGCCGACCACGCGGGGATCGCGGACGAGTCCGGCGAACACCTCGCTGATCTTGTGCACCTCGAAGATGGAGCGGACCTCGTCCGAGCCGCGCTCGGTCACCGTGCGCTCGTCGGCCAGGATCTGCGGGTCCGACGACAGCCGGCGCAGCTCGGCCCGGAAGTCCTCGACCTCCTCCGGCGCGAGCAGCTGGTCGACCGACAGGAACCCGTTGGCCTCGAAGGAGTCGAGGGTCGCACCGTCGATGGGCCCGTCCTCCGCCCTGCCGTACACGACCGGGTCCTGGCGGTACAGCAGCGCGGCCTCGGAGGCCTTCCGGGTCGGGTAGGCGTCGTCGATCGTCGGATGGGACTCGATGATGCTCATGCGTCCTCCTCGGTCAGCAGGGGGTAGACACCGTTCTCGTCATGGACCTCCCGGCCGGTGCAGGGCGGGTTGAACACGCAGACGGTGCGCACGTCGGTGTGGGCGCGCAGGGTGTGGTGCTCGTGGCCGTCGAGCAGGTACATCACGCCCGGCTCGATCTTGTGCTTCTCGCCCGTCTCGTCGTTGGTCAGCTCGCCCTGGCCCTCGACGCAGTACACGGCCTCGATGTGGTTGGCGTACCACATCTTCGTCTCGGTCCCCGCGTACAGGATCGTCTCGTGCAGCGAGAACCCGACGCCCTCTTTGGCCAGCACGAAGCGGCGGCTGCACCAGGTCGGCGCCTGCACGTCGCGCTCCGTGCCGATGATCTCTCCGAGGGAACGAACGATCATTGAAACTCCTCTGCTGTGTCGGTGCCGGGCGGGCTCAGGCGGTGACCTTCTGGCGGACGGCCTCCACGGAGTCCGCGATGATCTCCAGGCCGGTGGCCAGGTCGGACTCGGCCGTGGTGAGCGGCGGCAGCAGCTTGACGACCTCGCCCTCGGGGCCGGAGGTCTCCATCAGCAGCCCGCGGGCGAACGCCTCGCCGCACACCTGCGTCGCGGCCTCCGGGTCCTTCATCACCAGGCCCCACGCCAGGCCGCGGCCGCGGACGCAGTCGATGGCGCCGGCGTGCGCGATCGCGATCTCGTTCAGCGCCGCCTGGACCTGCTGGCCCTTGGCGAGGGTCTGCTTCTCGAAGTCGTCGCCGGTCCAGTAGTCCTCCAGCGCGGCGACGGCGGTGATGAACGCCGGGTTGAAGCCGCGGAAGGTGCCGTTGTGCTCGCCCGGCTCCCACACGTCCAGCTCGCGCTTCATCAGCGTGATCGCGAAGGGCAGCCCGTAGCCGCTCAGGGACTTGGACAGGCAGACGATGTCCGGGGTGATCCCGGCCTCCTCGAAGCTGAAGAACGGCCCGGTGCGGCCGCACCCCATCTGCACGTCGTCGACGATGAGCAGGATGTCCTGCCGGTGGCACAGGTCCTGCAGGCCCCGCAGCCACTCGGCGGTGGCCACGTTGATGCCGCCCTCGCCCTGCACGGTCTCCACGATGACGGCGGCGGGCTTGTCCAGGCCGCTGCCGCTGTCGTCCAGCATCGTCTCGAAGAGCAGGAAGTCGGGCGTCCTGCCGTCGAGGTAGTTGTCGTAGGGCATCGCCACGCCGTGCCCGAGCGGCACGCCCGCGCCGGTGCGCTTCATCGAGTTGCCGGTGACGGCGAGCGCGCCGAGCGTCATCCCGTGGAAGGCGTTGGTGAAGCTGACGATGGTCTCCCGGCCGGTGTACTTGCGCGCCAGCTTCAGCGCGGCCTCGACCGAGTTGTTCCCCGCGGGCCCGGGGAACTGGACCTTGTAGTCGAGGTCGCGGGGCGCCAGGACGTACTCGTTGAAGCGTTCCAGGAACTCCCGCTTGGCCGTGGTGTACATGTCGAGCCCGTGCACGACGGCGTCACTGGCGAGGTAGTCCATCAGCCGGCGTTTCAGACCCGGGTTGTTGTGCCCGTAGTTGAGGGTTCCGGCGCCGGCGAAGAAGTCGAGGTAGCGTTTGCCGTTCTCGTCGGTCATGTGGCTGCCCTGCGCGGTGGCGAACACCGTGGGCCAGCTTCTGCAGTAGCCGCGGACTTCCGATTCCATGCGGTCGAAAACGTCCATGTCTGCCTCCAGGCAGGGTCGGAGAGGAGCGGATGGGGGGCGTGGAGCGTAGGTCAGTTCGCGGCGGCGATCGGGCCGATCCTGAAGAGCACCTCGGGCTCGTGTCCCCCCTCGGGGAAGTGCTCCGCGGCGAACAGCGGGCTGCGGGCGAGCTCGCACCCGCGGGCCCTGGCGAAGGATTCGAACATGGCGGTGGAGGCGGCGTTGTCCGGCGTGACCGTGGCCTCCATGTACCGCAGCCCGCGGGGGCCGAGGCGGTCGGCCAGGCTGTCGAGCATGCGGCGGGCGAGGCCCTGTCCCCGGTGGTCGTGGTCGACGGCGACCTGCCACACGAAGAAGGTGTCCGGACGGGACGGGCGGACGTAACCGGTGATGAAGCCGCACGGGTCCGAGCCGTCACGCGCGACGACGGAAGTGTCCGCGAAATCGCGGCACCAGAGCGCGTAGCTGTACGGCGAGTTGACGTCCAGGACGCGTGAGTCCCGGGCGAGCCGCCAAAGCGCGGGTCCATCGGCGAGGCTCGGCACCTGGAGTTGCACTTCCGCGTTCGTCTCGTTGTTCCCGGGGCGTCGGGTCGGTGATTCCAGGGGTTGCGCTGCCATGTCCAGGCAATTTAGCGAATCTCGCGCGGTGATCGCAGATAGATGTTATCGACGAGATGTTTAGCCCGCTCACCACTGGGTATGGTTAGACGCTTTCCCGATTCGGGTGCAATTTGGGCGGTCTTGCCGCGGGCCGCGATCCGCTTTTCCCCGGGATACGCAGGAGGTACTTCCGGGTGCGCCGGAGATGTTGCCGGCATGCTTCCTGAATGCGACCTTAACGTTTCGTCGCGGGGTCGGGAGGGCTTTTTCGTATCGGTTGTGTGAGGTAAGTCACACAGATGGGGTGTCAACGGGGCGGGTGCGGCGGGCGTCACTCCGCATCGCGGGAGGTCGCGCCGCGCCCGGGCGGGGTGGGGCGGGTGTGGGCCGAAACGCTCCACGGGGCCGTCTGTACTGACCCCTGGGGGCAGGTGCGCTCTCCGGGGGGTAAGGCCGTGCTTGCTAACGAGTTAGGAAATGGGGATTTTGGTCCGCTTCCGGGTGGCGGGGACCGGACGGGCAAACCGGACCCCGACCCGGTTACGGACACACGGAAGCTCGTAGTCGGCGAGACCGATTCAAGGTCGGCCCCGCGACGTCCGATGACGCGATGTTATCAAGCGATGACGAAGTGTCACCTCTTCCCGGCGAAGCGGTCGGTCGCCTCGATCAGGTGGTGCAGGATCCCGGGCTCGCTGTAGGCGTGCCCCGCGTCGTCGACGATGTGGAAGTCCGCCTCGGGCCACGCGCGGTGCAGGTCCCACGCCGTCGCGACCGGCGTGCACATGTCGTACCGGCCCTGCACGATCACGGCCGGGATGTGGCGGATCCGGTCCACGTCCCGGATCAGCTGGTCCTCCTCGAGGAAGCCCTCGTTGGTGAAGTAGTGGTTCTCGATGCGGGCGAACGCGACGGCGTACTCCGGCTCGCCGAAGCCGCCCGCCATCTCCGGGTCCGGCCGCAGCGTCAGCGTCGAGCCCTCCCACGTCGCCCACGCCTTGGCGGCGGTGATCCGCACCTCGGGGTCCGGCGACTCGAGCCGCTCGCGGAACGCCGAGATGAGGTCCTCGCGCTCGTCCTCGGGGATCGGCTCGACGTACTTCTCCCACAGGTCGGGGAAGATCAGCGACGCGCCCTCCTGGTAGAACCAGTACAGCTCGAACGGCCGCAGGGTGAAGATGCCGCGCAGCACCAGCTCGGTCACCCGGTCGGGATGCGTCTGCGCGTACGCCAGCGACAGGGCGCTGCCCCAGCTCCCGCCGAACACCAGCCAGCGCTCGATGCCGAGGTGCTCGCGGAGCCGCTCCATGTCGGCGACCAGGTTCCAGGTGGTGTTGCTCTCCAGCGACACCTCCGGGTCCTTCGCGTGCGGCAGGCTGCGGCCGCAGTTGCGCTGGTCGAACAGGACGATCCGGTACGCCTCCGGGTCGAACTGCCGGCGGTGCGCGGGGCTGCACCCCCCGCCGGGCCCGCCGTGCAGCATCACCGCGGGCTTGCCGTCCGGGTTCCCGCAGACCTCCCAGTAGATACGGTTTCCGTCGCCGACGTCGAGCAGCCCGGAGTCGTAGGGCTCGATCGGCGGGTACAGCGTGCGAAGCTCCATGGGGCGCGATTGTTCCATCCGGCCGGCGCCGAGGTCGGATGTGACCCACGGCACCTCCCGGACGGGTCGCGTGGAGGGTGATCAGGCGTCCTGCGTGCGCGAACGCCGGACCGGCGTGGAGAGGGCAAACCCCAAACTGGGCAAACGTTCCGCTGGTCGGGACTAGAGTGCTCCTAGTGAGCGAAGCGAGGAGCCACAGGGCCGGCAGCGGAGCGAGCGAGATGTGCACAACGACCCCCGCGAACGCGGCCGTGCGCCGCCGGGCGAGGAGACACGTGAGCGAAGTGACGAGCCGTCGGGCCGGGAACGCTGCGAGCAGGGCGAGCGGCGTGCCGCCGGTCGGTCCGCTCCCGTCCGGGAGGCGAGGAGACCGGTGAGCGAGCTGAACGGATCCGGCGGTTCCCGAGGAGTCCCCGACGCGGCGACTCCCTGGCCCGCCATGGGACGCGACCCGGGCGGCGCGCAGCAGTCGCTGCCGTCCGCCCAGCAGCCCATCCAGATGGCCAAGCCCGGACAGCCCGCCCAGGCGGGCCGGCACGGGCAGACGGGGGAGATCGTGTGCCCCGACGTCGAGCAGGCCGAGGCCCAGCCCTGGGACATCGTCGAGCGGCTCCGCCAGATGGCCGACCTCATCGGCGACGCGCTCGCCGCCGGGGAGCGCAAGGTCAACGAGGCGCAGACCGAGACCGCGGCGCAGATCGCGGCCGTCCAGGCGGAGAAGGAGTCGGCGCAGCGCGACGCGGCCGCCGCCTGGGGCGAGGTGCAGCGCGCCCGCGGCCAGGCCGAGCAGGCGGAGCGGCGCGCCGTGGAGGCCGAGCGCCAGGTCGCCGACGCCGAGCGCCGCGCGGCCGAGGTGCAGAACGAGGCCGTCACGCAGATCGCGGCGCTCCAGACGGAGAAGGAGAACGCCCAGCGCGACGCTGCCGCTGCCTGGAACCAGGCCCAGCAGGGCCGCGTCCAGGCCGACCAGGCCCGCGGTCAGGCCGAGCAGGCGCGCGTCCAGGCCGACCAGGCCCGCGCGCAGGCCGACCAGGCCCGCGCGCAGATGGAGCAGTTCCAGGCGCAGGCCGAGCAGGCCGAGCGGCGCGTCGCCGAGGCCGAGGCGACCGTCCGGCAGGCGATCCAGCAGCGCGACGCCATGAGCGAGGCCCGCGACGACGCCCTGCGCGCCGTCGAGGACGCCGTCGGCGGCCGCCGCTCCGCCGAGGCCGAGCGCGACCGCGTCGCCGAGCAGGCCGGGGAGCTGTCCCGCGCGCTGGAGACCGCGCACGCCGAGCTGGCGGGGCTCCGCGCCAAGGTCACCGACGCCGAGATGACCGCGCAGAACCTGCAGCACGCCGTCGTCGCGGCGGGCAAGGAGGCCGACGAGTCCCGGCGCCGCGCCGAGGTCGCCGAGCGCCGCGCGCAGGAGAACGAGCGCCGCGCGCAGGACGCCGAACGCCGCGTGCAGGACGCCGAGCGCCGGATGCAGGACGCCGAGCGCCGCGCCCAGGAGGCGGCCGGACGCGCCGACGCCGCCGAGGGCGAGCGGCAGCAGGCCCTCGACACGGCCGCCCAGTCTCTGGAGGCCGCCAAGAAGGCCGAGCGGGAGCGCGACGGCAACGCCAAGGCGCGCGAGGCGGCCGAGCGTGCCCGGGAGGGGGCCGTCCAGGCGCAGGCGCGTGCCGAGTCCGAGCTGACCCTGGCCCGCGGCCGCGCCGACCAGGCCGGGCGCGAGCGCGACCAGACCGTCGCGGCGATGCGGCAGCTGGCCGCCGAGCGCGACGCCGTCGCCGAGAAGCTCGCCGAACGCGACCAGTGGGTCGACCAGCTGGCGCAGGCCGTCACGGAGCAGCGCGCCCAGATCGCCGAGCTCTCCCAGGAACGCGACGCCGCCCGCCAGGCCGCCGACCAGGCCCGCTCCCTGATCGACGAACTGACCCGCCAGCTCCGCACCATCATGCCCACCGCCGCCACCCCCCGCCTGTAGGGACGGCCCACGCCCCCCCGGACGAGGCAGGATCTCAGCGGACGAGGGGGCGCCCCGGACACGACGGCCGCCTTCCTGCCGCTGCGGCAGCCCTGCCAGCGGGCAAGGCGTCAGCGCGCCCATGGGTGTGACGAGGCGCCAGCAGATGGGGGTTGCCCCCGGACAGGCAGTCGAGATCCGTCCGCCGCGCCGACCCACGCAAGCGGAAGGCGATCGCGCTCTTGGACGGGCGGGTCTCAGCGGACGTGGGGTCGCCACCAGACGCGACGGCCGCGTTCTTGCCGCTGCGGCGGCCGTACAAGGGGGAGGCGGCCGCGCGCCCGCGGGGGTTGCGAGTCTTGTGTGGACGGGGGCGCCGTCGGACGCGCTGGGCGGTGGGGTCGTCGCGCTGACATCAGGTGGCGGCGCAACCACGCGACGACCGGAAGGTGGCGATCGCGTCCGAAGGCAGGTTCGAGCGAAGCGAGAACCTGATCGCGCAGCGAGCCGCCAGGCGAGCCGGAGCGATGCCAGCGATCGCCGCGTTTCTCGACGATGGAGGGCCGCCAGGCCCGAAGGAGGAGAGAAGCGCAGTAGGAACGAGGCCCCCCGGGCCGAAGGAGGAGAGAAATGCAATAAGCTAGAACCCCGTGGACAGTGCGGTACCGTCCGCCTCGTAACGACCACGGGAGCGCCTTCTTGCCTTCGGCTACCACTGGTAGGTCACGTCCTACCAAGCATCTCTTCGTCACCGGCGGTGTCGCCTCAAGCCTCGGCAAGGGTCTGACGGCGTCCAGCCTCGGGCGGCTTCTCGCCCTCCGCGGCCTCCGGGTCACCATGCAGAAGCTCGACCCCTACCTCAACGTCGACCCCGGAACGATGAACCCGTTCCAGCACGGCGAGGTCTTCGTCACCGACGACGGCGCCGAGACCGATCTGGACATCGGGCACTACGAGCGGTTCCTCGACACGGAGCTGCACGGGTCGGCGAACGTCACCACCGGCCAGGTGTACTCCAACGTGATCGCCAAGGAGCGGCGCGGGGAGTACCTCGGCGACACCGTGCAGGTGATCCCGCACATCACCAACGAGATCAAGGACCGGATCCGGGGGATGGCCGACGACGGCGACGTCGACATCGTCATCACCGAGGTGGGGGGGACGGTCGGCGACATCGAGTCGCTGCCGTTCCTGGAGTCGGTGCGGCAGATCCGGCACGAGATCGGCCGGGAGAACTGCTTCTTCCTGCACGTGTCGCTGCTGCCCTACATCGGGCCGTCCGGCGAGCTGAAGACCAAGCCGACGCAGCACTCGGTCGCCGCGCTGCGCTCCATCGGCATCCAGCCCGACGCGATCGTGTGCCGGTCGGACCGGCCGATCACCGACGGGCTCAAGCAGAAGATCAGCCTGATGTGCGACGTCGACCGCGAGGCCGTGGTGTCCGCGGTGGACGCCGCCAGCATCTACGACATCCCGAAGGTGCTGCACTCGGAGGGCCTGGACGCCTACGTGGTGCGCCGCCTGGACCTGCCGTTCCGCGACGTCGACTGGGGCGCGTGGGACGAGCTGCTGCGCCGCGTCCACAAGCCCGCCCGCGAGGTCACGATCGCGCTGGTCGGCAAGTACATCGACCTGCCCGACGCGTACCTGTCGGTCACCGAGGCGCTGCGGCACGGCGGGTTCGGCAACGACGCCAAGGTGCACATCCGCTGGGTGAAGAGCGACGACTGCGAGACGCCGGAGGGCGCCAAGCGGGAGCTGGACGGCGTCGACGGCGTCCTGGTCCCGGGCGGGTTCGGCGTCCGGGGCATCGAGGGCAAGCTCGGCGCCATCCGGCACGCCCGCGAGAACCGGGTTCCGCTGCTCGGCATCTGCCTCGGGCTGCAGTGCATGGTCATCGAGGCCGCGCGGACCCTCGGCGGGCTCGCCGACGCCGGCAGCTCCGAGTTCGACGCCACCACCGGGCATCCCGTCGTCGCCACCATGGCCGACCAGCTCGACGTCGTCGCGGGGGAGCGCGACATGGGCGGCACGATGCGGCTCGGCCTCTACCCGGCCGACCTGGCCGACGGGTCGGTCGTGCGGGAGCTGTACGGGGAGGCGAAGGTGTCCGAGCGGCACCGGCACCGCTACGAGGTCAACAACTCCTACCGCGAGCGGCTGGAGCAGGCGGGGCTGCGGTTCTCGGGCCTGTCGCCCGACGGCCGCCTGGTGGAGTACGTCGAGCTGCCCCGCGAGCAGCACCCGTTCTTCGTCGGGACCCAGGCGCACCCGGAGTTCCGGTCCCGTCCGACCCGCCCGCATCCGCTGTTCACCGGCCTCGTGTCCGCCGCCCTCGGCTACGCCGAGGCCCGCGCGGACGGGGACGCCTCGTGAGCGGCGGCGAGGAGCTGGGCCCCGGCGACGTCCGCGACCGTCCCGACCGCTGGAAGGTCGTGGAGTCCTCCACGCCCTTCCGGGGGCGCGTCTTCAGCGTCCGCAGCGACCGGGTGGAGATGCCGCGCGGCGAGGGCACCGAGGCCGTGACGCGGGACGTCATCGAGCACACCGGCTCGGTCGGCGTCATCGCCGTCGACGACCGCGACCGGGTGCTGCTGCTGCGGCAGTACCGGCACCCGGTGGCGCGGCAGTTGTGGGAGGCGCCCGCCGGGCTGCGGGACGTGGAGGGCGAGCCCCTGCACAAGCTCGCCGAGCGGGAGCTGCTGGAGGAGGCCGGGTACCGCGCCGAGCGCTGGGACACCCTGATCGACGTCTTCCCGTCGCCCGGCATGGCCGACGAGCGCATCCGGATCTTCCTGGCGCGCGGTCTCACCGAGGTCCCGGCCGACGAGATCGACTTCGAGCGCGTCCACGAGGAGGCCGACATGCCGGTCGTGTGGGTGCCGCTGGAGGAGGCGGTCCGCAAGGTGTTCGCCGGTGAGCTGCACAACATGATCGCGTGCATGGGAGTCCTCGCGGTGCGCGCCGCACGCGACTCGGGTTTCGCGGACCTGCGCCCCGTCGACGCGCCGGAGGACTGAGCCGGATGAGGTCCCCCTCCGGTCGCCGGAGGGGGCATGATGGGCGGGTCCCCGGAGCCCACGGCCGGAAGAGGTGCCGCCCTGTCCCCGAGCCCGTCCTCCCGGAGCACCGCGCGGCGCCCCGAACGCGACGCCGGCGCTGGGTCCGCGCTCGACTCGGCCGTGCGCGCCTACCTGGGGCACCTGGCCGTCGAGCGCGGTCTCGCCGCCAACACGCTCAGCTCCTACCGGCGCGACCTGCGCCGCTACGCGCAGGTGCAGGCGGGGAGGGGCCGGGAGGCGGTCGGGGAGATCGCGGAGGAGGACGTCCGCGCGTTCCTGGTGGGGCTGCGCGAGGGCGACGGGGAGCATCCGCCGCTGTCGGCGGGCTCGGCGGCGCGGGCGCTGGTGGCGGTCCGGGGGCTGCACCGGTTCGCGCTGCGCGAGGGGCTCGCCGCCGACGACCCCGCCCATGACGTCAAGCCGCCCACGCCGCCGCGCCGGCTGCCGAAGGCGATCTCGCTGGAGGACGTCGAGCGCCTGCTGGCGGCGGCGGCCGGCCCGTCCGGCGACCCCGGCACCGCGCGCGGCCTGCGCGACCGGGCGCTGCTGGAGCTGCTCTACGGGTCGGGCGCGCGCATCTCCGAGGCCGTCGGCCTGGACGTCGACGACCTCGACCTGCGGGACGGGTTCGCCCGCGTGGCCGGCAAGGGCGGCAAGGCGCGGGTCGTGCCCATCGGCGACTACGCCCGCGAGGCCGTGGACGCCTACCTGGTGCGGGCCCGCCCCGAGCTGGCCGGGGCCGGGCGGGGCGGCCCGGCGCTGTTCCTGAACGCGCGCGGCGGACGGCTGTCGCGGCAGGGCGCCTGGATGGTGCTGCGCGCCGCCGCCGACCGGGCGCAGCTGTCGGAGGTGTCCCCGCACACGCTGCGGCACTCGTTCGCCACGCACCTGCTGGACGGCGGGGCCGACGTCCGCGTCGTCCAGGAACTGCTGGGGCACGCCTCGGTCACCACCACGCAGGTCTACACTCTCGTCACCGTCCAGCTGCTGCGCGAGGTGTACGCGACCTCGCACCCGAGGGCGCGGAACTGACCCGCTCCGCGGGCGCAGCGGACACGCACTAAGGGACGAATCGGGCCATCCGGCACATCGACAAATCGCGACGTTCGTTGCGCGTCGGCTTGAGCGACGGGGTGGACGGCCCTAGAGTCCCCGTTCTGGATGGCATTTCCAGGCCGCCGGGGAGGGATCTGGTGACCAGCACTAACAGTGCGGATGGAGTCCTCTCCTCCGCCACCATAGAGACCGACCCGAGCCGCGCCCTCGGGCCCACTCAGCGACCCGTGCCGGTGTTCCCGGAGCCGGAGCCGCTGGCCGAGCACGGGCCCGCGCGGATCGTGGCCGTGTGCAACCAGAAGGGCGGCGTCGGCAAGACCACCACGACGATCAACCTGGGCGCCGCGCTCGCCGAGTACGGCCGCCGCGTCCTGCTCGTCGACTTCGACCCGCAGGGCGCCCTGTCGGTGGGCCTCGGCAAGGGCGACCCCCGCCAGCTCGAGGTGACGATCCACAACCTGCTGCTCGAACGCGACACCGAGTGGGAGGACGTCGTCATCGAGACCGGCGTCGACGGGATGGACCTGCTGCCGAGCAACATCGACCTGTCCGGCGCCGAGGTCCAGCTCGTCCACGAGGTCGGCCGCGAGTACATCCTGCAGGGCGCGCTGAAGTCGGCGGTCGACCACTACGACTACATCCTCATCGACTGCCAGCCCTCGCTCGGCCTGCTCACCGTGAACGCGCTGGCGGCCAGCGAGGGCGTGCTGATCCCGCTGGAGTGCGAGTACTTCGCGATGCGCGGCGTCGCGCTGCTGATGGAGACGATCGAGAAGGTGCAGGGCCGGATCAACCCGGGCCTGGTCATCGACGGCGTCCTCGGCACCATGTACGACTCGCGGACGCTGCACACCCGGGAGGTCCTCGGGCGCATCGTCGAGGCGTTCGGCGACAAGGTGTTCCACACCGTGATCAACCGTACGGTGCGGTTCCCCGACGCGACCGTCGCGGGGGAGCCGATCACTTTCTTCGACCCCAGCTCGATGGGCGCGAACGCCTACCGCAGCCTCGCCCGCGAGGTCCTCATCCGGTGGGCCGAGTTCGAGTGAGGCCGCCCAGCCGCCGCTGATCCCGAGGGAGCGCACCATGGGCCACCCCCCGCCCGCGCCGTACGGCCCGCCGCCCGGAGCCCTCCCGCCGCCCTCGCCGACCCGGGGGCGGGGCCCGCTGGTCATCGTGCTGGTCGCGGTGACCGCCGTGGTGCTGGTCGCGGTCTGCGGCCTCGGGGCCTATCTGGTCCTGCGCGAGGACGGCGGCTCCTCGGCCGCCGCCTCGTCCGGCCCGGTCGACCTGCGCGTGCCGTTGACGTTCCAGCTCGTGGCGAGCGTGTCCGCCCCGCCGTGCGCGGGCGGCGCCGTCACCGTCACGGGCGCCTCCGAGTGCTACACGCTGGGTCCGGACGCCCTGGCGGTGCGCCGGCTGGAGAAGGTCGAGGCCGTCCCGCCCGACCCGGCGCGCGGCAGCCCCGGATGGTCCGTCGCGCTGACGCTGACCTCGACGGACGCGCCCCGCTTCGCCGAACTGACCCGCAGGGCCGCCGCGGCCTTCGCCGCCCGGGAGCCCGGCGGACGGATGGCGATGCTCGTCGGCGGGGCCCTCGTGTCGGAGCCCGCGCAGGTGATGCAGGCCATCACCGGCGGCGAAGTGGAAATCAACGGACCCGCCGCCACCTTCACCCGCGCCTACGCGGAAGGCCTCGTCCGGCGGATGACGGGGCGGTAGCGCCCGCCCGCGGCGGCGTCACCGCCGGTGATCGCGGCTGGTGCGAGCGCGCGCCGGAGCATGGGACGATGGGGCCGGTGAGCACAGGGCACGAGGAGCTCTCCGCTACCGTGAGCGACGTGGACGCGACGTCGCCCGAGCCGGGGCGCGAGACCGACGAGGAGCAGGGGTTCCGCGTCCGCCTGGACAACTTCGAGGGCCCCTTCGACCTGCTGCTCGGCCTGATCTCCAAGCACAAGCTCGACATCACCGAGGTGTCGCTGCACAAGGTCACCGACGACTTCATCGCCCACATCCGCTCGCACGGCGCGGAGTGGGACCTCGACCAGGCCAGCCACTTCCTGCTGGTCGCCGCGACCCTGCTGGACCTCAAGGCCGCCCGGCTGCTGCCGTCCGGCGAGGTCGACGACGAGGAGGACCTGGCGCTGCTGGAGGCCCGCGACCTGCTGTTCGCGCGGCTGCTGCAGTACCGGGCGTACAAGGAGGTCGCGCGGGTGATCGCGGCGCGCGTCGCCGACGCGAGCCGCCGGTTCCCGCGCCTGGTCCCGATGGAGCCGAAGTTCGCCAACCTCCTGCCGGAGGTGCTGCTCGGCCTCGGCCCGCAGGAGTTCGCGCGGCTCGCCGCCAAGGCGCTCGCCCCGAAGACGCCCCCGTCGGTCTCGGTCGAGCACATGTACCAGCCGAAGGCCAGCGTCAAGGAGCAGGCCGCGATCGTCGTGGAGCTGCTCCGCCGGCTGCGCCGGACCACCTTCCGCGTCCTGGCGGCCGACGCCGAGGGCACCTACGAGGTGGTCGCCCGGTTCCTGGCCCTGCTGGAGCTGTACCGGGAGCAGGCGGTCACGTTCGAGCAGGACGAGCCCCTCGGCGAGCTCCACGTCACCTGGACCGGAACCGACGACGGCGACGTCGAGGTCGGCGACGACTACGAGGGCGCCGCGAAGAAGGACTCCGCGGAGGGCGCCGCCGGGGACGCCGCCGGACCCGACGAGAAGAGCCGGAAGGACGAGGAAGACGATGAGTGAGGAACCCGGCGCGGACGCGCCGGAGCTTCCGGGGCTGCGCGCCTCGATCGAGGCGATCCTGCTCGTGGTGGACGAGCCGGTCACCGAGATGACGCTCGCGCAGCTGCTGGAGCGGCCCCGCGGCGAGGTCGCCGCGACGCTGCGGGAGCTGGCCGCGGAATACACCGAGCAGGGCCGGGGGTTCGATCTCAGGGAGGTCGCCGGCGGCTGGCGGTTCTACACCCGGGACGTCTGCGCCCCGGTGGTGGAGCGGTTCGTCACCGACGGGCAGCAGGCGCGGCTCACCCAGGCCGCACTTGAGACGCTCGCCGTCGTCGCCTACCGGCAGCCGGTGAGCCGGGCCCGCGTGTCGGCGATCCGCGGCGTCAACAGCGACGGCGTCATGCGGACGCTGACCCTGCGCGGCCTGATCGAGGACGCCGGGCAGGACCCGGAGTCGCAGGCCCACCTCTACCGGACCACCGGGTACTTCCTGGAGCGGCTGGGGCTGCGCGATCTCGACGAGCTTCCCGAGCTCGCCCCCTACCTTCCCGATGACCTTCCAGAAGAGATAGTTGAGGACGCGTGAGCGAGAACGAGGGCGTACGCCTGCAGAAGGTCCTGGCCGAGGCCGGGATCGGCAGCCGCCGCCACTGCGAGGAGCTGATCGGCGAGGGCCGCGTCACCGTCAACGGGCACAAGGTGTTCCGCTTCGGTGAGCGCGTCGACCCGCGGAGCGCCGTCATCCATGTGGACGGCAAGCGGGTCGAGACCAGGTCCGAGATGCGCTACTACGCCATCAACAAGCCGCGCGGCGTGGTGTCGACCATGGCGGACGAGCGGGGCCGCAAGTCCCTGGCCGACTACGTGGAGGTGCCCGAGCGGCTGTTCCACGTGGGGCGGCTGGACACCGACACCGAGGGCCTGATCCTGCTCACCAACGACGGTGAGCTGTCGCACCGGCTGACCCACCCGTCCTACGGGGTGTTCAAGACCTACCTGGCGGAGATCCACGGTCCGATCCCGCGCGACCTCGGCAAGCGGCTCAGGGCCGGAGTCACCCTGGACGACGGACCCGCCAAGGCCGACAAGTTCCGCATCTTCGACCAGGTCGGCCGGCGCGTGCTGGTCGAGATCACCCTGCACGAGGGGCGCAAGCACATCGTCCGGCGGCTGCTGAAGGAGGTCGGCTTCCCCGTCCAGCAGCTCGCCCGCGTCGAGTTCGGGCCGATCAAGCTGGGCCAGCTGAAGCCGGGCGGGATGCGGGCGCTCACCGTCCAGGAGATCGGCGAGCTGTACAAGGCCGTGGGCCTGTAGAGGCACCGGACACGACGACGACACCGGACACGACGAGGGGAAACGACTGTGACGGTACGCGCGGTCCGCGGCGCGACGCAGATCGACGCCGACGACCGGGACCAGATCCTGGAGGCGACGACCGAGCTCGTCTCGGAGGTGATGGCCCGCAACGGGCTGACCACCGACGACGTCATCAGCGTCATCTTCACGGTGACGCCGGACCTGACGGCCGAGTTCCCGGCGCTCGCCGCCCGCAAGCTCGGGTTCCACGAGGTGCCGCTGCTGTGCGCCACCGAGATCGGCGTCCCCGGCGCGCTGCCGCGGGTCATCCGGCTGATGGCGCACATCGCGACGGACCGTCCCCGCTCCGACGTCCAGCACGTGTACCTGCGCGGCGCCACGGCGCTCCGGCTGGACATCGCACAGTAGGGTTTCCGACGTGAGCGAGGACGTGGTGGCGCGGCGGATCGTCGTGGTCGGGACGGGCCTGATCGGGACGTCGATCGCCCTGGCGATGCGGGAGCGCGGCTCCGAGGTGCGGCTGACCGACCGGGACCCGGCGGCGCTGGCCCTGGCCGTGGAGCTGGGCGCGGGCGAGGCGCTGCCGGACGGGGCGCGGGGGGAGCCCGCCGACCTGGCGGTGCTCGCGGTGCCGCCGGCGGCGGTGGCGGTGACGCTGCTGGACGCGCAGAAGCGCGGCCTGGCGACCGCCTACACCGACGTGGCCAGCGTGAAGGCGCTGCCGCTGGCCCAGGCGGCCGAGCTCGGCTGCGACCTGACCACGTTCGTGGCGGGCCACCCCCTCGCGGGGAGCGAGCGGTCCGGGCCGAGCGCGGCGCGGCCCGACCTGTTCCTCGGCCGCCCGTGGGCGCTGTGCGCGACCCCGGAGGCGACGCCGGAGACGGTCGAGGTCGTGACGGGCTTGGCGCAGGCGTGCGGCGCGATGCCGGTCCAGGTGGACGCCGCCGAGCACGACCGGGCCGTCGCGCTGGTCTCGCACGCCCCGCACGTGGTGTCGGCGGCGGTCGCCGCCCGCCTGACCGGCGCCGACGACGTGGCGCTCGGCCTGTCCGGGCAGGGCGTGCGCGACGTCACCCGGATCGCGGCGAGCGATCCCCGGCTGTGGATCGGCATCCTGTCGGCCAACTCGGCGCCCGTCGCCGACGTGCTGGAGGCCGTCGCCACCGATCTCGCGGTGGCGGCGTCGCTGCTGCGCGACGGCAGCGAGGAGGCCGCGACGCACGTCGCCGACCTGCTGCTGCGCGGGAACGCGGGCCGGTCCCGCATCCCCGGCAAGCACGGCGGCGACCAGCCCGCCTACGCGACGGTGCAGGTGGTCATCCCCGACCGGCCGGGAGAGCTGGCGATGATCTTCCAGGCGGCGGGGATCGCGGGGGTCAACATCGAGGACGTGACCATCGAGCACTCCCCGGGCCGCCCGCTCGGCGTGCTGGAGCTGTCGGTCGTCCCGGAGGCGGCCGAGCGGCTGGCGGAGGAGCTGCGCGCCCGCGGCTGGTCGGTGCCCGGCTAGGCCGCAGTGGTGCCGGGAGGCCGGTAACCTGGGGCGCCGAAGACTTGCTCCGGGGGGCTTCCGCACGCCGGCGCGGCGACGAGCGCCGCCCGCTTCACGACGACAGAGAAGGAGCGATCGTGCCGCTCGTCATCGCCATGGACGGTCCGTCCGGGTCGGGGAAGTCCAGCGCGTCCAAGGGCGTCGCCCGGGCGCTCGGGCTGCGCTACCTGGACACGGGCGCCATGTACCGCGCCATGACGTGGTGGATGCTGGAGAACGGCGTGCCGGTCGAGGACGGCGCCGCGGTCGCGGCCCGCGCGCAGGACCCGGTGATCGAGTCCGGCACCGACCCGGCGGCGCCGACGATCACGGTGGACGGGACGGACGTGTCCGGCCCGATCCGCACCCGCGCGGTGACGAACGCGGTCAGCGCCGTCAGCTCCGTCCCGGCGGTGCGCGCCCGGCTCGTGGAGCTCCAGCGCGAGATCATCGGAGCCGGCGGGATCGTGGTGGAGGGGCGCGACATCGGGACGGCCGTCGCGCCGGAGGCCCCGGTCAAGGTGTTCCTGACGGCGAGCGCCGAGGTCCGCGCGGCGCGCCGCGCGAAGGACCTGGCCGCCGACCCGGGCGCGTCGGTGACGGTCACGCAGGCCGAGCAGGAGCGGCGGGACCGGCTGGACTCGACGCGCAAGGCCTCGCCGCTGGCCAAGGCGGCGGGCGCGCACGAGATCGACTCGACCGGGCTGAGCCTGGACGAGGTCATCGAGGCGGTCGTCCGCCTCGCCAAAGAGCATGAGTGAGCGGGCGGCCTGACGGCTCCCGCCGGGGAATGTGACAGTGAGCGATTTCGAGATCGAAACGGTGGATGCCGTCGAGGACGTCGACCAGGACGCGGGCCCGGCGCCGGTCGTGGCCGTGGTGGGGCGGCCGAACGTCGGCAAGTCCACCCTGGTCAACCGGATCATCGGCCGGCGTGAGGCCGTCGTGGAGGACGTCCCGGGCGTGACCCGCGACCGGGTCGCCTACGACGCGGCGTGGAGCGGGCGCCGGTTCACCGTCGTCGACACCGGCGGCTGGCTGCCGGACTCCTCCGGCCTGGCGGCGGCGATCGCCGAGCAGGCGCGGCTGGCGGTCGAGCTGGCCGACGTGGTGATGTTCGTGGTGGACGCGACCGTGGGCGCCACGGACGTGGACGAGGCCGTGGTGGAGATCCTGCGCCGGTCCGGCAAGCCGGTGGTGCTGGTCGCCAACAAGGTCGACGACGTGGGCGCCGAGTCCGACGCGGCGCTGCTGTGGTCGCTCGGCATCGGCGAGCCGCACCCGGTCAGCGCCCTGCACGGGCGCGGCAGCGGCGACCTGCTCGACGCGGTGCTGGACGCGCTGCCCGAGGAGCCCCCGGCGGAGACGTTCGGCGAGGCCGGCGGGCCGCGCCGGGTCGCGCTGCTCGGCCGCCCGAACGTCGGCAAGTCGAGCCTGCTGAACAAGCTGGCGGGGGAGAACCGCGCCGTCGTGGACTCGGTGGCGGGCACGACCCGCGACCCGGTCGACGAGCTGATCGAGCTGGGCGGCAAGACGTGGCGGTTCATCGACACCGCCGGGATCCGGCGCCGGCACCGCGAGAACCAGGGCGCCGACTTCTACGCGACGCTGCGGACGCGGTCGGCGCTGGAGCGCGCCGAGGTCGCGGTCGTGCTGGTGGACGCCGACCAGCCGCTCGCCGAGCAGGACCTGCGGATCATCTCCATGGTGATCGAGTCGGGCCGGTCGCTGGTCATCGCCTACAACAAGTGGGACCTGCTCGACGAGGAGCGCCGCCACTACCTCGAACGCGAGATCGACCGGCAGCTGCACACCGCGCGGTGGGCGCCGCGGGCGAACATCTCCGCCAAGACCGGGCGGCACATGGAGAAGCTGGTGCCGGCCATCGAGACGGCGCTGGAGGGCTGGGGCACCCGCGTCCCGACGTCCAAGCTGAACCAGTTCTTCGCCGACCTGGTGAACTCGCATCCGCATCCGGTGCGGGGCGGCAAGCAGCCGCGCGTGCTGTTCGCTACGCAGGCGGGGGTGCGGCCGCCGCGGTTCGTGCTGTTCACGTCGGGCTTCCTCGAGGAGGGCTACCGGCGGTTCATCGAGCGGCGGCTGCGGGAGGAGTTCGGGTTCGACGGGACGCCCCTCGACATCACGATGAAGATCCGCGAGAAGCGCGGCAAGGGCAAGAAGTAGCCGAAATGTCACGCGTGGCCCGCCGGGGAGCTTCCCCCGCCGGGCCGCCTCGTGGCAGGATGCACCTGCGGGGCGAGTAAGTCTTCCATTACTCGCTGGTCCCGCGACGGACGCGTTCGCACGTCCGGGCGCCGGGTCTCCCCGGCGCCGGGACGCGGTCGAGGGGTGTGACGTGAAGCTCTTGCTGCTCATCGCCGTCGCCGTCGCCTGCGTGGCGCTCAGCTTCGCATGGCGGGAGCCCTGGATCGGCGGCGTCGGCCTGCTGGTCGCCTTCGTCGCCATGTTCACCGACCGCGACGACGTGCGGCTCGACGACGAGCGCGGCAGCTACGAGACCACCAAGTCGGTCCGCAACATGCGCGGCCGGGGCCGCTAGCGTTCCCAGCGCGTGTCGCCCGCGACGTGCTGGTCGCCGGTGGGCGGCTGGCCCTGGCCCGGCTGGTTCTCCCGCGCGTAGCGCCCGTACACGAGCGGTTGGGTGGTGTTGGACCCGGGCGGTTGTTCGGGCTCCTCCAGCCGCCGCTCGCGGACGCCGACCACCGCGAACCTGCCGAGCGCGAGCGCGGCGAGGAACACGATCACGACGCCGAGGCCGGTGAAGCCGGCGAGCTGCTCGGCGACGCGCCGTCCCTCGCTCGCGCCGAGCGGGGCGCCGACGCCCGGGACGTTCCACAGCGTGGCGAGGGTCGGCCCGACGGCGAACCAGGCGCCGGCGAGCGCGGCCAGCCAGCCGCCGAACATCCCGACGGCGCGGTTGGCGCTGAACAGCAGGATCAGCCCGCCCAGAACCGTGGCGGCTCCGGGGGCGATGCTGAGCTGCAGGCGGTCGGCGGTGTAGACCCAGGTGTCGTCCGGCGTGAATCCGAAGTGGAAGTAGGGGCCGACGAGGGGCAGCAGCGCGCCCCACAGCCCCAGCAGGATCAGCAGGATGCCGCTGAGGACGCCTCGGGTGCGCGGAACTCGCATGGTCCCAGCCATGATCGATTCCTCCTGACCGGGAGTGTGATTCTCTTATCAGCAGCGTTTACCCGTTGGTAAGCGGTCCACACGGCCAGAAAGGAGGCGCCGCATGGACGACGGCGTCACCCTCGTCCACGCGCGCGAGGAACCGCCGGACCGCTGGGACGCGGCCGTCTTCCTCGCGGGCCCCACGCCCCGGGCGCCCGGGGTCGCCTCGTGGCGGCCCGGCGCCCACGCCGAGCTGCGGGACCGCTGGCGCGGCGGACGGCTCGTGGTGTTCGACCCCGAGCACCGGGAGGGCCGCTACGACGACTACGACGGCCAGATCGAGTGGGAGGAGCGCTGCCTGCACCTGGCCGACGAGGTCGTCTTCTGGGTGCCGCGCGACCTGGCGACCATGCCCGCCTTCACCACGAACGTGGAGTGGGGGATGTGGCACGACAGTGGCCGGGCGGTGTTCGGCGCGCCGCCGGAGGCGCCGAGGAACGGCTACCTGCGGCACTACGCGGAGAAGTCCGCGGTGCCGACGGCCTCCAACCTGCCGGAGACGGTCGCGGCGGCGCTGCGCCGGATCGGCGCCGGCGCGCCCCGGGCCGGAGGGGAGCGCGAGGTCCCGCTGCTGCTGTGGCGGGACGCGGCGTTCCAGCGCTGGTACGCGGGCCAGCGGGGCGCGGGCAACGCGCTGCTTGGGGCTCGGGTGGTGTTCCGGTTCGGGGTGTGCTGGGGCCTGCGCGTCCGGGTCCGCGTGGCCGCGGAGGACCGGGTGAAGGACAACGAGATCGTCATCGGGCGGCCGGACATCTCGGCGGTCGTGCTGTACCGGCCCGGCGCGACGCTCGACGAGGCGCGGGTCGTGCTCGTGCGGGAGTTCCGGAGCGCGGGCGCGGACGGGGCCGTCCACGAGCTGCCGGGCGGTTCCGGGCCGGGCGGCCCCCGCGAGGTGGCGCTCGCGGAGGTCGCCGAGGAGACGGGGCTGGCGCTGGAGCCCGGCCGGCTGCGCGAGCACCGCTCCCGGCAGGTGAACGCGACCCTCTCGGCGCACCGTGCGCACCTGTTCTCCGCCGAGGTCACCGCCGAGGAGCTGGAGCGGCTCCGGGGCTCGGGCCCGCACGGGGCGGCGGCGGCCGGCGAGCGCACCTACGTCGTGGTGGCCGCGTTCGGGCGGATCAGGCGGGAGGGGCTCGTGGACGCCGCCAACCTCGGGATGATCGCCGAGGCGCTGCTGGAGGCGCGCTGACTCAGCCGTCCAGGGCGTCGCGGACGAACGCGCCGAGCGCGGCGATCGCGGCGCGCGACTCGGGCAGGTACGGCCCGAACATCTGGAACACGTGCAGCTGCCGGTCCCACACCTGGAGCGTGACCGGCACCCCGGCCTCGGCGAGGCGCCGCGCCATCAGCTCGGAGTCGCAGTACAGCAGCTCGGGGGACCCGGCGGTGAGCAGGACGGGCGGCAGCCCCGCGAGGTCGGCGCGGACGGGGGAGATCGCCGGGTCGGTGAGGTCGAGGTGGCCGAGGAACCCCTCGACGAGGCGTTCCAGCAGCGCCCCCGGGTCGGAGGGGTCGAGGCCCATGTTGGCGTGGGCGAGCTTCCCGGTCAGGTCCATGTCGAGCATGGGGGACAGGGCCGCGAGCGCCGCGGGCATGGGCAGCCCCTCCTCGCGGGCGCGCAGCGCCGTGGCGAACGTGAGGTGCCCGCCCGCCGAGTCGCCCATGATCACGATGCGCCCGGGGTCGATGTCGCGCTCCTCCAGCAGCCACCGGTAGGCGGTGACGCAGTCCTCGACCTCCCGCTCGAACGGGACCGCGGGGATCATCCGGTAGTCCACCGACAGCGCCGTGGCGCCGGACGCGGCCGCGAACGAGGCGACCATCCGGCGGTGCGTGTTGAGGCCGCAGGAGATCCAGCCGCCGCCGTGCAGGTAGAGGATCGCCTTGTCGCGCGGCGGCGCGGCGCCGGGCGCGGACACCCACTCGGCGCCGAAGCCGTCGAGGCGGACCTTCTCCACGCGGACGCGCCGGGGCGTCCCGGCCCGCGCCGCGAGCCGGTCGATGAGCGCGGCGCGGCGCAGCGCCCGTTCGTCGAACGGCCGGCCCGCGAACCGGGCGAGGCCGGGGCGCACCAGCCGCCGGACGCCCGCCGAGACCGCCCGGGAGCGCAGGCTCGCCGTCCCGTGCCGTTCGATCACCAGGGTCGCGGGGCCTTGTGCCGTCACGGGTCCTCCTCGCCTCGGGGGATGTAAGTAGATGGTGACATCCGGGGCGAGCGCGAGGGAAGACGGGGTGTCGTCCCCCGTGCCTGCGAGGACGATTAGTTCAGAAGTGTCGCTATATCGAGTGACTTTCCGCTCTTCCCCTTGCATTTGCGACTCTCTAGGATTTGCGGGGTGACGACGTTCAGGATCAGCGAGGCCGCCGCGCTCCTCGGGGTGAGCGCCGACACCGTCCGCCGCTGGGTGGACGGCGGCCGGCTCCCGGCGTCCCGGGACGAGCACGGGCACCGGCGGGTGCCGGGGGCCGCGCTGGCCGCCTTCGTGCGCGACCAGGCGCGCGGCAGCGGACCCTCCGACCAGGCCGAGCGCTTCTCCTCGGCGCGCAACCGCCTGCGCGGGATCGTCACCGAGGTCATCCGGGACGGGGTGATGGCGCAGGTCGAGATCCAGGCGGGGCCGTTCCGCGTCGTGTCGCTGATGAGCCGCGAGGCGGCCGACGACCTCGGCCTGGAGGCGGGCGTGGTCGCCGACGCCGTCGTCAAGTCCACGAACGTCGTCGTCGAGGTCCCGGACCAGGGCTGAGGAGGCACCGTGTTCAAGCGAACGGCGTCGGCGGCGGTGCTGGCGCTCACCCTCCTGGCCGGCTGCGGCGACGTGGGGGGCGAGGGCTCCTCCGGGAGCGGGAAGCCGGGCGGCGCGACCCTGACGGTGTTCGCGGCGGCCTCGCTCACCGAGGCGTTCACCGCGCTCGGGAAGACGTTCGAGGACGCGCATCCGGGAGTGAGGGTCAGGTTCCAGTTCGGCGGCAGCTCGACGCTGGCCCAGCAGATCACGCAGGGCGCCCCGGCGGACGTGTTCGCGGCCGCGAGCCCCGCCACCATGAGGACGGTGACCGGCGCCGGGGACGCGTCGGGGCAGCCGCGGGTGTTCGCCCGCAACCGCCTGGTCATCGCGGTCCCGAAGGGGGACCCCGCCAAGGTCGCGAAGGTGGGCGACCTCGGCAGGCCGGGGCTGAAGGTCGTGCTGTGCGCGGTGCAGGTGCCGTGCGGCGCCGCGGCCGGGACCGCCCTGGCCGCGGCCGGGGTCGAGGTCGAGCCGGTGTCGCGGGAGAAGGACGTCAAGGCCGTCCTGACGAAGGTGGGGCTGGGGGAGGCCGACGCCGGGCTCGTCTACCGCACCGACGTGAAGGCCGCCGGCGGCGAGGTCGCGGGCATCGAGTTCCCGGAGGCCGCCAAGGCGATCAACGACTACCCGATCGTCGAGGTCGCCAGGGCGCCGCACGGCGCGCTCGCCAAGGAGTTCATCCAGCTGGTGGTCGGCGAGCAGGGCAGGTCGGTGCTGAGCCGGGCGGGCTTCGAGGGGCCGTGACCCGACCGGGGAGAGCGCCGCGGGAGGCGGATCGGCTGCCGGGGAGGCCGCCGTGGGTGCTGCTCGCGCCCGCGCTGCTCGGGCTCGCCTTCCTGGTGCTGCCTCTGGCCGGCCTGCTCGTCCGGGCGCCGTGGTCGACGCTCGGCACGCGCCTCCTGCAGGCACAGGTCCTGGAGGCGCTCCGGCTCTCGCTGCTCACCGCGACCCTGGCCACCTGCCTGTGCCTTCTGCTCGGCGTCCCGCTCGCCTGGACGCTCGCCCGGGTCCGCTTCCCCGGCGTCCGGCTCGTCCGGGCCCTGGTGACCGTGCCGCTGGTGCTGCCGCCGGTGGTCGGCGGCGTCGCGCTGCTGCTCGTGCTCGGACGGCGCGGGCTGGTCGGCGGGTGGCTGGACCGCGCCTTCGGCCTCACGTTCCCCTTCACCACGGCCGGCGTCGTGCTCGCCGAGGCGTTCGTGGCGATGCCGTTCCTGGTGATCAGCGTGGAGGGCGCGCTGCGCGCCGCCGACCTGCGCTACGAGGAGGCGGCCGCCACGCTCGGCGCCGGCCGCTGGACGGTCTTCCGGCGGGTCACGCTGCCGCTGGTCGCACCGGGCGTCGCGGCCGGGACGATCCTGTGCTGGGCGCGGGCGCTCGGGGAGTTCGGGGCGACGATCACGTTCGCGGGCAACTTCCCCGGCCGGACGCAGACGATGCCGCTCGCGGTGTACCTGGCGCTGGAGACCGACCCGCAGGCGGCGATCGTGCTCAGCCTCGTCCTGCTCGCCGTGTCGGTCGCCGTTCTCGCCGCGCTCCGGGACCGTTGGGTGGGCGGCGCGAGATGAGCGGTCCCGGGGGGCTGGACGCGCGGCTGGTCGTCCGCCGGGCCGCGTTCGACCTCGATCTCGCGCTCACCGCGGGGCCGGGCGAGGTCGTGGCCCTGCTCGGCCCGAACGGCGCGGGCAAGAGCACCGCGCTGCGCGCCCTGGCCGGGCTCGTGCCGACGGCGGGCGGGCACGTCCGGGTGGACGGCGCGGACCTGCGGCCGCTGCCGCCCGACCGCCGCGGCATCGGCATGGTCTTCCAGGACTACCTGCTGTTCCCGCACCTCACGGCGCTGGAGAACGTCGCGTTCGGGCCGCGCTGCCAGGGCGCCGGGCGCCGGGCCGCGCGGCGGATCGCCGGGGACTGGCTGGAGCGGGTGGGGCTCGCCGAGCACGCGTCCGCGCGCCCGCGGGCCCTGTCGGGCGGGCAGGCGCAGCGGGTGGCCCTCGCCCGCGCGCTGGCCGTCGACCCGCGCCTGCTGCTGCTGGACGAGCCGCTCGCGGCGCTCGACGCGCACACCCGGCTGGAGATCAGGGCCGCGCTGCGCCGCCACCTCGCCGGGTTCGGGGGCGCCGCCGTGCTCGTCACGCACGACCCGCTGGACGCCATGGTCCTCGCCGACCGCCTCGTCGTCGTGGAGGGCGGCCGGCTCGTCCAGCAGGGGACCCCCGCCGACGTCGCGCGCCGGCCCCGCACCGACTACGTCGCGCGCCTGGTCGGCCTGAACCTGTACCGGGGCAGGGCCGAGGGGGGCGCGGTCGCCCTGGGTGACGGCGCCGCGACCCTCGACACTGTCGACTCGCTCGAAGGTGAGGTGTTTCTCGCCTTCGCGCCATCGGCGGTCGCGCTGTACCGGACCCGCCCCGACGGCAGCCCGCGCAACCTCTGGCGCACGACGGTCGGCGCGGTCGAACGGCACGGGGACCGCGTCCGGGTGCGGCTGTCCGGCCCGCCTTTCGACGCCGTAGCGGACGTCACTCCCGCGGCCGTCGCGGAGCTCGGATTGGCGGAGGGAAGCCCCGTTTGGGCCGCCGTCAAGGCCACCGAAACCCACGTTTACCCAGCTTGAACGCCCCCGCGCCGTCCGGAGGGCGGATGCGGGCGGTCGGTGCCGTCGACCAGTGATATCCCTCACAGAACCGGGCATCATGCCCCAAAAGCGGACGTGATTGGTCCAGACCAAATGGCAAAAACGACGGGTCTTGTTCATCATGCAAAGATCCTGCGAACAGCTGAAGGAGACGCCCCGTGTCCAACCAGGTCCCCGGCCTCGACCAGGCCCCTACCGGCCACACCGAACTGATTGAGTGGGTACGCGGGATCGCCGAGCTGACCGGGCCCGACCGGGTCGAGTGGTGTGACGGCTCGGAGGAGGAGTGGGAACGGCTCACCGGCCTCCTCGTCGAGCAGGGCACCCTGACGCGACTCGACCCCGCCAAACGGCCCAACAGCTTCCACGCGGCCTCCGACCCCACCGACGTCGCCCGCGTCGAGGACAGGACGTTCATCTGCTCGGAGAAGCAGGAGGACGCCGGTCCCACCAACAACTGGATCGCGCCGGCCGAGATGCGCGAGACCCTGGGCGGCCTCTTCGCGGGTTGCATGAAGGGCCGCACCATGTACGTGGTGCCGTTCTGCATGGGCCCGCTCGGGGGCAACATCTCGCAGCTGGGCGTGGAGATCACCGACTCCGCCTACGTCGCCGTGTCCATGCGGATCATGACGCGGATGGGCGAGGGCGCGCTGCGCCTCATCGAGGAGCGCGGGTCGTTCGTCCGGGCCGTCCACTCCGTCGGCGCCCCCCTGGAGCCGGGCCAGGAGGACGTCAAGTGGCCGTGCAACTCCACCAAGTACATCACCCACTTCCCCGAGACCCGGGAGATCTGGTCCTACGGGTCCGGGTACGGCGGCAACGCGCTGCTCGGCAAGAAGTGCTACGCGCTGCGCATCGCCTCGACGATGGCCCGCGACGAGGGCTGGATGGCCGAGCACATGCTCGTGCTGAAGCTGACGCCGCCCACCGGTGAGACCCGCTACGTCGCCGCCGCGTTCCCGTCGGCGTGCGGCAAGACCAACCTCGCCATGCTGGAGCCGACCATCCCCGGATGGAAGGTCGAGACGATCGGCGACGACATCGCCTGGATGCGCTTCGGCGACGACGGCCGCCTCTACGCCATCAACCCCGAGGCCGGGTTCTTCGGCGTCGCGCCCGGCACCGGCGAGAGCACCAACGCCAACGCGGTCAAGACGCTGTGGGGCAACAGCATCTTCACGAACGTCGCCCTCACCGACGACGGCGACGTGTGGTGGGAGGGCCTCACCGACGAGCCGCCCGCGCACCTGACCGACTGGAAGGGCAACGACTGGACGCCGGACTCCGAGAGCCCGGCCGCCCACCCGAACGCCCGCTTCACCACCCCGGCCGGGCAGTGCCCGATCATCGCCGACGAGTGGGAGGACCCGAAGGGCGTCCCGATCTCGGCGATCCTGTTCGGCGGCCGCCGCGCCTCCGCCGTCCCGCTGGTCACCGAGTCGTTCGACTGGCAGCAGGGCGTGTTCCTCGGCGCCAACGTCGCGTCCGAGAAGACCGCCGCCGCCGAGGGCGCCGTCGGCGAGCTGCGCCGCGACCCGTTCGCGATGCTGCCGTTCTGCGGCTACAACATGGGCGACTACTTCGGCCACTGGCTGGAGATCGGCAAGGCGACCGACGCGGAGAAGCTCCCGCGGATCTACTACGTCAACTGGTTCCGCAAGAACGCCGACGGCAGGTTCATCTGGCCCGGCTTCGGCGAGAACAGCCGCGTGCTGAAGTGGATCGTCGAGCGCCTCAACGGCAAGGCCGACGCGGTCAAGACCCCGATCGGCCACCTGCCGACCCGGGAGGCGCTCGACACCGAGGGCCTGGACATCGACGACGCCGACCTGGAGACGCTGCTGTCGGTGGACACCGAGGTGTGGAAGCAGGAGGCCGCCCTCGTGCCGGAGTTCTTCGAGAAGTTCGGCGACCACACGCCGAAGGCGCTGTGGGACGAGTACCACGACCTGGTGCGCCGCCTGGAGCACTGACGCTCGGCCGGAGCCGTGCCACCGGCCGGACCCGTGGGCCGGTCGCGAACTGCGACCTCGTCGCGCTCCCCTCGTTCTACGACGGGATGCCGAACGTGGCGCTGGAGGCGGCGGCGCTCGGCGTGCCGCT
>NZ_JBEZJP010000062.1:0-27486 GCF_040653175.1 Actinomadura sp. NPDC048032 | reverse complement strand
GCCGCCCTCGCGGTCGAAGGTGCGCGGGCCGCGGCCGCGACCGCGCCCGCCCGGCCGTCCCCGGCCGCCCTCGCGGCGCGCGGGCCGCTCGGGGATGATCGGCTCCTCGATCGGGATGCCGGACGGCTGCCGGGCGCCGGTCAGCTTGACCAGCTCGGAGTCGCCGGTGGACACCCGGGTCCGGGGCGCGTTGATGCCGGCGCGGCGCGTCATCGCGGACGTGGAGCGCACCTGGTGCGGCAGGACGAGCGTGACGACCGTGCCGCGTTCGCCGGCGCGGGCGGTGCGCCCGGCGCGGTGCATGTAGTCCTTGTGGTCGGCGGGCGGGTCGACGTGCATCACCAGGGAGACGTCGTCGACGTGGATGCCGCGGGCGGCGACGTCGGTGGCGACCAGCACGCTGATGGTGCCCTCGCGGAACTCGGCGAGGGTGCGGGTGCGCAGGCCCTGGCTCTTGCCGCCGTGCAGCCCCGCCGCGCGGACCCCGGCCTGGGTGAGCTGCTTGGCGAGCCGGTCGACGCCGTGCTTGGTGCGGGCGAACAGGATCGTCCGGCCCTCGCGGTTGGCGATCTCGGCGGTGACGGCGCTCTTCTCCTTGGGCGCCACGAGCAGCAGGTGGTGGTCCATGGTGGCGACGGACTCGTCCACCGGGCCGATCGCGTGCGTGACCGGCTCGTTCAGGTACCGCCGGACCAGGACGTCGACGTCCTTGTCGAGGGTGGCGGAGAACAGCAGCCGCTGCCCGCCGGGCTTGGCGGCGTCCAGGATGTCGGTGACGTCGGGCAGGAAGCCCATGTCGGCCATGTGGTCGGCCTCGTCGAGCACGGCGATCTCGACGTCGGACAGGTCGCAGGCGCCCTGGCGCATCAGGTCCTTGAGGCGGCCGGGGGTGGCCACGAGCACCTCGACGCCGCGGCGCAGCGCGTCGATCTGCTTGAACATCGAGGTCTGGCCGATGACGGTCTTGAAGCGCAGGCCGAGCCCGCGGCCGAGCGGCTCCAGGTTGGTCTGGACCTGCTGGGCGAGCTCGCGGGTCGGGACGAGGATCAGCGCCAGGGGGCGCTTGGGGGCGGCCTTGCGGCCGGAGAGGCGGGCCAGGAGCGGCAGTCCGAACGCCAGGGTCTTGCCGGAGCCGGTCTTGCCGCGGCCGAGGACGTCGCGCCCATCCATCACGTCGGGGATCGCGGCGGCCTGGATGGGGAACGGCGCCTCGATGCCCTGGCGGACCAGGGCGCTCACCAGAACCGGCGGGAGGCCGAGCTCGGCGAAAGTGGGAACCCTCTCCTCGTCCGCGATGGCGGGCATGGTGGGGTTCTGTTCAGCGGCAGCTGTGGTCACGCATTACCTTCCGAGAGGGGGGCACGTCTCGGGAGGCACCGCGCTGGGTTTGGCCTGCAAGGACGAGCCTGGCGCCGTTCGTCGGCGCCGAAGAGTGATTCCTAGAGTCTAACGTCGTCAGGGGACGACCTTATGCCCCGTCTCCGAAGGAACATGCGCCACGGCACGCTCAGCAAGCACACGAAACACCGTTGACGGGGGCGGTGAGCGGGTCGGGTGAACGCCGCGTGACGGCGCCGCCACCGGTCTGCACGGGGTAGCCCTCCCGGGCCCAGTACTCGAACCCGCCGAGCATCTCCCTGACGGGACGGCCGAGCTTCGCGAACTCCAGCGCCGCCTTCTGGGCGCCGTTGCAGCCGGGCCCCCAGCAGTAGACGACCACGTCCGCGTCGTCGGGGACGAGCGCGGCGGCGCGTTCGGCGATGTCGGCGGTGGGCAGGTGGACGGCGCCCCGGACGTGGCCCTGCGCCCAGCTCTCGGCGCTCCGGGTGTCGACGACCACGAGGCCGGGCGTCCCCTCGGCGAGCCGGGCGGCCACGTCGGACACGTCCGTCTCGAAGGCGAGGCGGGCGGAGAAGTGGCGGAGCGCCTCTGCGGCGGTGGCGGCGGGCGTCTGGTCGGCTGCGTTCATGCTCGGGCTCCCTCGAAGGTGAGAAGTCTCTCGTGGCCGTCTCGATCCTCGGGGTCCGGCGGCGCGTCCGGAAGTGGCGTGAATGCCGCGTATCGCTAAGATCTCGCCATGCGCGTCGCCACCCCGTCCCGCCGGCACACCGTCTCGGTGCTGGTGTTCGACGGCATGGCGCCGTTCGAGCTGGGCACGGTCGTCGAGGTCTTCGGGCTGCCCCGCCCCGAACTGGACGTCCCCTGGTACGACCTGCGTGTCTGCTCGCTGGAACGCGGCCCGATGCGCGCGGTGGGCGGTTTCACGATGACGGCCGAGCACGGGCTGGACGTGTTCGCGTCGGCGGACACCGTCCTGGTCGTCGCCGTCCCCGACGTTCACCGCGACCCGCCGCCGGAGGTCCTCGCGGCGCTCCGGGAGGCGCACGCGCGGGGCGCCCGCGTGGCGTCCATCTGCTCGGGCGCGTTCGCGCTGGCCGCCGCCGGGCTCCTGGACGGACGGGCGGCCACCACGCACTGGCGGTACGCCGACCTGCTGCGCCGGCGCCACCCCGGCGTCCGGGTGACGCCCGACGTCCTCTACGTGGACGGCGACGACGTGCTCACCGGGGCGGGCAGCGCGGCGGGCCTCGACATGTGCCTGCACCTCGTCCGCAAGGACCACGGCGCCAGGGTCGCCAACGCGGTGGCGCGGCGGCTGGTCGTGCCGCCGCACCGGGACGGCGGGCAGGCGCAGTTCGTGGAGGCGGCGGTGGTCGCGCCGGGGGAGGACGACCCGGTCGCGCGGGCCATGGCGTGGGCGCTCGACCACCTCGCCGAGCCGATCACGGTGGGCCGCATGGCCCAGCAGGCCTGCCTCGCGCCCCGGACGTTCCTGCGGCGCTTCCAGCGGCGGACCGGGACGAGCCCGCTGCGCTGGGTGGTCGGCCAGCGGGTCCTGGCCGCGCTGCCGCTGCTGGAGCAGGGCGGCGCTCCGATCGAGGAGGTCGGCGCGGCGGTCGGCTTCGAGAGCCCGGCGACCTTCCGGCACCACTTCACCCGGGCGATGCGCACCTCGCCGTCCGCCTACCGCCGCACCTTCCGCACCACCGCCGCCCCCTGACCCGAAAGGGGGCGGCGGGACGCCGGCGGTCAGCGGCGGGAGGTGCGTCCGGTTACGGTCACGAACCGGGGTTTCCCCCGAGTTTCCTGACCAGCAGAAGTCACGGATGTCAGGGGTGGGTCACGCCGCGCCCGCGACCGGCGCGCGTCCGCGGTGACCGCCAGGGTCGACGAGGTCAGCGCGGCTGTCAGGGCCGCGGGACGGGCGCGGGCGCCGGCCGGACCGAAAGCCCGCAAGATCACTTTGGACGCGACCGAAACGTCCGGCCCCGCGGCGGGAAAGCCGAACTCCGGCACAAAGTTCCAGCTCAATCGTTGATCACCGCCCAAACCCTTTGTTAATCTGCCCCGCAGCCGAGAGGAAGCGGTCTCTTACTGCCGGTAATAGATCACTTTCACTCCGCAACATTTGTTCATCCCACCAACAAATGGAAGCCGTTCTCAGCGACCCTGGCCGACACAATCGGCCACGCACGCCCTCAGCTACACCCGACCCTTGAGTAGTCAGGTGAACGGTACAAGTAAATGACAGTTCAACCGCAGGCAGCCCCTGCCGCCACACGCGCCGGCGGCACCCTCGGAAAGCGGATCCTGGCGTTCGCCGGCCACCCGCTGTTCCGCGGTGACCCCCAGGTCGTCCACGGCCGCAACCCCTACCGCCGCATGCTCGTGCCGGACTCGCTGGCCGAGTCCGACTTCGACGGCCCGCCGGGGCCGGACGAGTGGGCGGCCCACCGCTCCCTCGCCGCGCACCGGCTGCTCGGGACCTTCTACGAGGCCGAGACGGTGCTGCTCCCCGAGCAGGGGCTCGACGGCCTCTACGAGGATTTCGACCTCTTCTACGGCCCTGACCTCAAGGAACTCCGGGAAGGCTCCGTCTCGGAACTGGAACGTTTCGCGTTCGGCTGCCTGGACGAGGCCGTGGACGTCAGCGGCGCCGCCACGCCCGACGTGCTGGAGGCCTACTTCCAGCACGTCGTGGAGGAGGCCGCCGCCGGGCCGTCGCCCGCGCTCACCGCCATCGCGAACGCCCGCGACCGCAAGAGCGCCGCCGACCTGTACCTGGTGCAACTCGCCCTGGACGGGCTCACCGAGGCCTCCGCGATGTCGCGCAACCTCGCCGGCGCCTACGGGCCCGAGCAGTCCGCCCTGTTCAAGATTTTCATCGACGAGTTCGGCTACGGGGTCTACGACGCCAAGCACACCACGATCTTCGCCAAAATGCTGCGCAGCCGCGCGATGGCGACCCATGTGCACGCGTACTGGAACTTCTACCTGGCCGGACCGCTGGCGACGAACAACTACTATTACTACCTGTCCCGCGACCATGCGAAATTCTTCCGCTACGCGGGCGCGGTCACTTATGCGGAAGCGGTGTTCGCCCCCGCATTCGTCGAAATGATCAAAGTGTTCCGCGGCATATTCGGCGACACCGTCGATCTGCATTACTGCGACGAGCACGCGCACATCGACGAGCACCACGGGCGCATCACCCGCGACCAGGTGCTGCTGGCCCTGGCCGGCCGGCACGGCCCGCGGGTCGTGCCCGAGCTGCTGCGCGGCATCGCCGAGGCGCGGCTGGTCGGCGGCTGGTTCGAGGACGACACCGCGGCGCAGATCCGCTGGGCGGACGACCTCCCCCGGCACCGGGAGCTCGCCGGTTCGGCGCGGACCGGTTCCGAACCGCCGCTGCGCGTCGCGCTGACGACCGCGAGCCCGTTCGGGACGCGCAGCCATGACGGCGACGTCGTCCTGGAGGTGGAGCGCGGCGAGGCCGACCTCGTCACGACCCCCACCGGGCCGCCCGAGCGGCTCGCGCGCGGCGAGGCCCTGCTGATCCCCGGCGGACGCCTCTACGGGATCCGGCCGGCGACGCCGGAGACCGCCTGCCTGCTCCACGCCGTCTCTCCCGCCTGACATTCCCCGTCCCCGACGCTCCCACCGAGACTCCCGTCTCCCGCCCCGCCTGACCGCGCCATGCCCCGTGCCGTCCCCGCCCGTCACCGGCCGCGCCCGATCGACAAAGAGGAGCCGATGGCACGCGTCATCGTGATGGATCTGAGTCGGCACAACACCGTGATGGTCGGCCACGACCGCTACTTCGTCCTGCACGAGGGCGAGCGGTCGCTGCTCGTCCGCGACCACTGCCCGCACCGAGGCGGCCCGCTCAGCCTGGCCCGCCGCACCCCGGACGGGCGGCGGCTCAGCTGCCCCTGGCACGGCACGAAGGTCGGCGTCTCCGCCGTGAAGCGCTCCTGCCTGCCGATGGTGCGCAGCGGGGACGAGGCCGTCGTCGTCCTTCCGGACACCGGCGCACCCGTCTCGGTCATCCACAAGGAGATCCTCGCCAACCTGCCGCCCGACCCGACCCACGACGAAGGGGCCGAGAGCCGATGAACAGCGCACAGCCGCAGGGCGCGGTCACCGAGATCCGCGACGGAATGGAACTCGGCGAGTTCCTCAGGTGGGGGCGCGACCTGCACCACCAGGGCCGCTACGAGGACGCCGCCAGGGCCTTCGAGCTGATCCTCGGCCTGGACGCCGACAACCAGGAGGCCCTGATCGGCCGGAACCGGGCCGTCCGGTGCTCGGTCCCCCGCTGGCACTGGGAGATGCTGCACGACGAGGAGCGCGCCGAGCTGTACGACCGGGCGATCCGGCAGGCGGTCGCGGCCGCCCCGGACGCGCTCGTCCTCGACATCGGCGCCGGGTCGGGCCTGCTGGCGATGATGGCGGCGCGGGCCGGGGCGCGGGAGGTCGTGGCCTGCGAGGGCCAGCCGTCCGTCGCCGAGACGGCGGCGCGGGTGGTCCGGGTGGCCGGGTACGACGACGCGGTCGGCGTCGTGTCGAAGATGTCCACCCGCATGACCGTGCCCGGGGACCTGCCGAGGCGCGCCGGCCTGCTGGTCACCGAGATCGTCGACTGCGGGCTGCTCGGCGAGGGCATCCTCGGCACGATCGCGCACGCCCGCGAGCACCTCCTCGCCCCGGACGCGACGATCATGCCGTCGCGGGGACGGATCTTCGCGCAGCTCGTCGAGAGCGAGCCGCTGCACCGCAAGAACCACGTCGGCAAGCTGTACGGGTTCGACCTCGCGCCCTTCAACCGGCTGTCCACGCTGGAGTACTTCGACTCCCGGCTGCACCGGCACGAGCACCGGGCGCTGTCGGAGCCGGTGACGGTGTTCGAGTTCGACTTCTACACCGCGGACGCGCGCCCGCAGCGCACCGAGCTGACGGTCCGGCCGACGGCCGCGGGCACGATGCACGCGATCGCGTTCTGGTTCGAGATGGAGCTGATGCCGGGGATCGTGGTCGACAACGCGCCCGGCCACGACTCGCACTGGAAGCAGGCGATCCAGTGCCTGCCCGTCCCCCTGCACGTCCAGCCGGACCTGCCGGTGTCGCTGGTCGCCGCCCACGACGGCGAGTGCGTCCGCTTCGAGGTGCAGTCCGAGGAGGTGGTCGCGTGACCGCCGTGACGGAGGCGATCGCCGCACCGGCCGCGGACGAGGCCACGGCGGGCATGGTGACAACGGGGACCGCGCCGACGGCCGCCGCGGCGGGCGCCCTCGCCGCCTACTGCTCGCAGCGGATCTTCCAGCCGGGTCCCGAGGTCCTCGTCGAGGGCAACCCGTACCGGCGGCCGATCGGCCCGCCGGGCGCCGCCGACCGGGACTTCTCCGTCCCGGCGACGGAGGCGGAGTTCCTCGGCGGCGGCCAGCTCATCGCCGGCCGCGTGCTGTGCAACGCCTACGAGAGCGACATGATCCTGCTGCCCCCCGCCGGGCTGGCCTCGGCGAAGGACGACTTCGAGCTCTTCTACGGCGACGAGGTGCGGGCGCTGCGCGACGCCGTCCGGCCCGGCCTGGAGCGGTACGCGTTCTCCTTCCTGGACGACGCCGTCACCGTCCCGCCGGTGCGGACGCTGGAGGAGCTCCAGGCGTACTTCCTCGCCGAGGTCGGCGGGGCCGGGGCGCCCGCCGACGCGTCGGGGAGCAACCCGGCGGTGGACGCGGCGGCCGAGCCGACCGGCACCATGCGGCTGATCACCGAGTGCCGGCGGCCGGAGGAGGCCGCGGCGCTGCACCTGATCCAGCTCGCCCTGGACGCGCTGACCGAGGCGTCGGCGATGGCGCGCAACCTCGGCGGCTCCTACGGCGTCGAGCAGTCCGAGCTCTTCAAGATCTTCAATGACGAGTTCGGGTACGGGGTCTACGGCGCCAAGCACAGCACGATCTTCAAGGAGATGCTGGCCAGCGTCGGGCTGCGCACCGACGTGCACGCGTACTGGAACTTCTACCTGACCAGCTCCCTGGTCGGGGTGAACTACTTCAACTGGCTCACCGAGGACCACCGCGGCATGTTCCGCTACATGGCCGCGGTGACGTACCTGGAGTGGCTGTTCGCGCAGGGGTTCGCCGACACCGGCGCCATGCTCCGCGCCGTCTACGGCGACCGCGTGGACGCCAAGTACTGCGACGAGCACGCGCACATCGACGTCCACCACGGGCGGATGACCTACGAGAACCTGCTGCTCGGCCTGGCCCGCGCGCACGGCGAGCTGGTCATCCCCGAGCTGGTGCGCGGCATCGAGGACACCAAGCTGCTGCTGCGCCTCGGCGACGCCGACTTCCGCGCGCAGATCGCCTGGGCCGACGCCCTCGACCGGCACACCGAGGCGGGCGCCGCGCTGGCGTCCTCCGCGATGGACGACGCGCAGGCGAGCACGCTCCGCCCCGACAGCCCGTTCTGCACCGGCGTGTACGACTCCGACCGGCTCGTGGAGATCACGAGCGGCGAGGCGGACGTGTACGCGTGGGCGACCGACCGCCCGCACCGGCTCGGCACGGGCGACGTGCTGCTGGTGCCGCGCGGCCGCCTGCACGGCCTGAAGGCCGCCTCGCCCGAGGCCCGGGTGACCGTTCGAACCGTGGAGAGGACGTCGCGATGACCAACAGCGCACCCCGGGCCGGGCAGCCCGCCCCGGTCGGCTCGTACAACGAGTGGGACCCGCTGGAAGAGGTGATCGTCGGCGTGATCGACGGCGCCGCCGTCCCGCCGTGGCATCCGGCGATCGAGGCGACCGTTCCGCCCGAGGCGTGGGACTTCTACCGCCGCAACGGCGGCGGGGGCTTCCCGCAGGAGCAGGTCGAGGCGGCCCGCGAGGAGCTCGACGGCTTCGTGTCGATCCTGGAGGGCGAGGGCGTCACGGTCCGGCGCCCCGACCCGGTCGACCAGTCCCGCCCGTTCGGGACCGCCGACTGGACGTCCACCGGCGGCTCGTCGCACACCTTCCCCCGCGACATCGCGCTGGTCGCGGGCGACCAGATCGTCGAGGCGACGATGGGCTGGCGGTCGTACTACTTCGCCACCCACCCGTTCCGGACGATCTTCAAGGACTACTTCCGGCGCGGCGCCCGCTGGGTCGCGGCGCCGAAGCCGCAGCTCACCGACGCGTCCTTCAACCCCGGCTACGCCGCCGCGAAACCGGAGACCATGTCCCCGGCCGACCCGTTCCCGGACGCGACGTCCGTCATCACCGAGTTCGAGCCGATCGTGGACGCCGGCGACTTCATGCGGTTCGGCCGCGACATCCTCGTGCAGCGCAGCCACGTCACCAACCGGTTCGGCATCGAGTGGGTGCGGCGGCTGCTCGGCGGCGAGTTCCGGGTGCACGAGGTCGCGTTCGCCGACGACCACCCGATGCACATGAACGCCACGTTCGTCCCGCTGCGTCCCGGCCGGGTGCTGATCAACCCCGAGCGGGTGCCGGAGCTGCCGGAGATGTTCGCCGGCTGGGACGTGCTGGTCTGCCCCGAGCCCGCCATCCCCGCCGACCAGACCATGTACTTCTGCAGCCGGTGGATCGCGATGAACACCCTGATGCTCGACCAGGAGCGCATCTTCGTCGAGGCGCAGGAGACCGAGCTGCTGCGGCTGCTGGAGAAGGAGGGGTTCACCCCCATCCCCGTCCCCTTCCGCACGGTCAACACCTTCGGCGGCGGCTTCCACTGCGCCACCCTCGACGTCCGCCGCCGCGGCGGGCCCGAGGACTACTTCTCCTGACAACCTGCGATCGAGGTCCGCATGTCCTATGACCCGCCCGCGGGCGGCGAGCGTCCGCTCCTTCTCCTGGTCGCGAGCAGCTACTGGGTCTACCGCAAGTACATCCTGGAGTCGGTGTCGCAGCGGTACCGGCTCTGGCTGCTGAACCCGGCCCCGGCGAGCTGGGAGGAGCCCTACATCGCCGGGCACACCGTCGTCGACTGCCTCGACCTGGAGAAGCTGACGGCCGCGGCGCGCGACGTGGCCCGCGACCACGAGGTCGTCGGGGTGTTCTGCTACGACGAGGTCTACATCGAGACGTCCGCGCACCTCAGCGCGGCGCTCGGCCTCCCCGTCCTCGACCCGGGCGCGGTGGCCCGGTGCCGGGACAAGTCCGCGACGCGGGAGGCGCTGCGGGCCGCCGGGTTCCCGCAGCCCGCCTCCCGCGCCGTGGCGTCGCTGGAGGAGGCGCGCGCCTTCGCCGCCGAGACCGGCTACCCGCTCATCGTCAAGCCGCGAAACCTCGGCGGCAGCCTCGGCCTCAGCAAGGTCGAGAGGCCCGAGGACCTGGACGCCGCGTTCGCGCTCACCGACGGGACGCGGCTGGGCGGCATCCGCCAGTTCGAGGACTACGTCATCGTGGAGGAGTTCCTCGACGGCCCGGAGATCTCCGTCGAGTGCGTCCTGTTCCAGGGGGAGTGCACGCCGCTGATCGTGGCGCGCAAGGTGCTCGGCGGCAGCGGCACGCTGGCGTTCGAGGAGATCGGGCACGACGTCGACGCCGGCGACCCGCTGCTGTTCGACACCGAGTTCCACGCCATGCTCACCCGGGTCCACGCCGCGGTCGGGTTCACCGACGGGTACACGCACATCGAGTTCAAGCTGACCCCGGACGGCGCGAAGCACGTCATCGAGATCAACGTCCGGCTCGGCGGGGGGATGATCCCCTACCTCGGGCTGCTGACGTCCGGTGTCGACGGGCCGCTGGCGGCGGCCGACGTGGTGGCGGGCCGCCCGCCGGCCGTGGCGTTCCCGAAGCCGCGCCGGGCGGCGTCCATCCGGTTCGCCTATCCCCCGCACGACATGGAGATCACGGCGGCGACCGTGGACAAGGAGCTGATGCGTCCGCCGGTCGCCGAGGTGGAGCTCGCCGTGCAGCCGGGCTGGCAGGTGCGGCTGCCGCCGAACGGGCTGGCCCGCTGCGGCTACGTGATCGCGGTCGCGGAGACGCTGGAGCGGACCCGCGCCGCCATCCCGGACGCCGGGCGGTACTTCACGTTCGAGGGCACCCCGCTGGAGCAGGCGCCATGACGTCCCCGGAGCACCCGACGATCCTCGCGACGCTGCGCGGGATGAGCGGGACGGTCCGCATCCTGGTCCTCGGGAACCTGATCAGCAATCTGGCGGCGTTCCTCAACGCGTTCCTCGTGCTGTTCCTGACCAGCGAGGGCTTCACCGCGTGGGAGAGCGGCGTCGTGCTGACCGCGCTCATGATCGGCCGGATCTCCGGGTCGGCGCTCGGCGGCGCCGCCGCGGACCGCGTCGGGTACCGATGGGTCATCGTCGGCTCGATGGCGGGCACGGCGGTGCTCACCGCGGCGCTCGTGCACGTGCCGAACATGTGGATCGGCGCTCTCGTCGCCGGGGGAGCGGGGCTGACCGCGACGGCGTACCGCCCGGCGGCGATGGCCTGGGTGGTCGAGCTGACGCCGAAGGACCGGCATGTGATGGTCTTCTCGGTGCTGCGGCTGACGTTCAACGTCGGTTCGACGGTCGGCCCGATGGGCGCCGCGCTGCTGCTGACCTACGCGTCCTACGGCGCGCTGTTCTACGTGGACGCGGCGACGTCGCTGGCGTTCGGCGTGGTCGCCTACCTGGCGCTGCGGTCGGACGCCGAGCCGGAGGTCGCCGGCGGCGGGTCCGGCAAGGACCGCACCGGTTACGGGCAGGTGCTGGCCGACCGGCGGTTCATGCTCGTCGTACTCGGCCTCTTCCTCACCGCCATGACCTACATCCAGTCGTCGGCCGCCCTGCCGCTGTTCGTGACGGGCTCGGGCCATGACGAGCGGGTGTTCGCGATGCTGCTGACCGTCAACGGGGGCATCGTCATCGCCTTCGAGGTGCTGCTGTCCAAGTGGCTCCAGCGGCTGCCGATCGGGGTGCCGATGACGCTCGGCATGGCGATGCTGGGCGCCGGCCACCTCGTCTACACCGGCCCCACGCCCGTGGCGCTGCTCCTCCTCGCGACGGTGGTGTGGACGTTCGGGGAGATCATCGCGGCGCCGTCCATGATGGCCTACCCCGGCCTCGTCGCGCCGCCCGCGCTGCGCGCCCGCTACATCGCGGCGGCGACGATCCCGCAGCAGGTCGGCTACGCCGTCGGCCCCATGATCGGGGTCGCGGCGTGGCACGCGTGGGGCTCGGGCGTCTGGCTGCTGACCGGGGCGTTCGGGCTCGCGGGCGCCGCGGCCGTGGCCGCGGGCGCCGGGCTGGCGCGGCGGCGCCCGGCCGAGGAGGCCGAACCGGCCCTGGAGCCTGCCGCCGCCGAGGCCGGCGAGTGAGGCGGGACGGCACCGTACGGACGACCACGGCGGCGGCGCCCGCGAGGACGCCCCCCGCGCAACGAGTGGAACGAACGAAACAGAAGGTGACCACCATGGACAAGCCAGTCGTCGCAATCGTGCGGCCCTTCACCTCCGCGGCGATGGTCGCTCCCGCGCTCCGGGAGGCGGGGTTCAGCCCGGTGGCCGTGATGGACTACACGGGACCCGCGCTCGCCCCGCTGCACTCCTCGCACGACCCCGGCAACTACGACGCGGTCATCAACCACCACGGCGACATGGCGGAGACGATCGCCCGGCTCGGCGCGCTGAAGCCGATCGCCGTCATCCCCGGCGTCGAGGCGGCGCTGCGGCTCGCGCAGGAGTGCTCGGACGCCCTCGCGCCGGAGTTCTCCAACGTCCCGGAGCTGGTCGACGCCCGCCGGCACAAGTACCTCATGCACCAGGCCCTGGCCGAGGCGGGGCTGCCCGTCCCCCGGCAGATCTCCACGAACGATCCCGACGAGGTCGCCGCCTGGATCGAGCGCGAGGGCCTCGCCGGCACGGACCTCGTCGTCAAGCCGCCGACGAGCGCCGGCACCGTGGGAGTCAGCCGCGCTCCAGGCGGGCAGGGGTGGCGCGAGCAGTTCACGGCCATGCTCGGCACCCGCGACAAGCTCGACGTGCTGGCCGAGGAGGTCCTCGTCCAGGAGATGATGACCGGCACCGAGTACGCCATCGACACCGTCAGCCACGACGGCCGGCACTCGATCACCGACATCATCCGGTACCGGCGGGTCCCGTTCGGCGAGGGCATCGCGGTGTACGACTTCGTCGAGTGGCTCCCCTACGACACCGGCGCCTACGGCGAGCTCATCGACTACGGGCTCGCCGCGCTGGACGCGGTGGGGCTGCGCAACTGGGCGGCGCACACCGAGATCATGATGACCCCGGACGGGCCGCGCCTGCTGGAGGTCAACGCGCGGCTGGCCGGAGCGGGCAACCCCGCGGTGACCGAGATCGCCACCGGGGAGAGCCAGGTCACGAGGATCGTGGACGTGTGCCGCGGCCTCGGCCCGCAGATGCCGCCCGGCTACACCCTGCGCCGCAACGTCATGGCCGTGTTCCTCATGTCGCACTCCACCGGGATCGTGCGCAACGCCGAGATCTACGACCGGGCGCGCGACCTGCCCAGCTACCACTCGCCGGTGCACCTGGTGAGCACCGGCGACCGCGTCGACGCCAGCACGGACCTGTTCGCCAGCATGACGATGGGCTACATCATCCTCGCCCACGAGGACGCCGAGCAGATCTACGCCGACCGCGAGGTCATCCGCAAGATCGAGAAGGACCTGGTCGTGGACGTGGAGGAGACCGCCTGATGGTCACCGCGAAGTACGTCGCGGCCGCCGCCGAGGGGCCCCTGCGCGACGTCATGTCGGAGGTCGAGTTCCCGCCCGTGTTCGACCGGGCGTGGGGCGGATACCTGGGGACGCGGCCGCTGCTGTCGTCCGAGGCGCGCACGCGCGAGGCCGCGGACGACCTGTCCGGGCTGTTCCGGCTGATGACGTCCCTGCCGGACCGGCTGTTCGGCGGCGACCGCCGCGCGTTCTGCGCCGCGATCGGCGCGGACGCGCGCCGCACCGAACTCATGACCCGGTTCGACGCGGAGCCGTTCCTGTGGGGGCGGGCCGACCTGTACGACGACGGCTCGCGGTTCCGGCTGCTGGAGTTCAACATCGGCAGCGAACTCGGCGGCGTCGACATGAGCGAGGTCAACCGCACCCTGCTCGGCCACAAGGAGTTCGCCGCGTTCGCGGACGAGCACGGCCTGTCGAGCGTCGACACTCCGGCGGCCATAGCGCGGCATTTCGTCCAGGCCACGCAGAAGGAGGCACCCGTCGTCGCCACCCTCGAGGCCATCAACGGGATGGCGGCGTACGAGCCGCTGCACCGCTCCTTCCAGGAGTCGATGAAGCGGTGCGGCATCGAACTGCTCATCGGCGAAGTGGACCAGGTGCGGGAGAGGGACGGACGGCTGTACCTGCACGACCGTCCGCTCGACCTCGTCCTGCGGTACTTCTCCGCCCACCAGGTGGCGCGGGACCCGCGCAACGACGAGCCCGTCGAGACCGTCATGCGCGCCTGCGAGGAGGGCAAGGTCGTCCTGTGGACTCCCCTGACGGCGTCCATGTTCTCCTACAAGAGCTGCCTGCCGCTCGTCTCCGATCCCGCCATGCGCGCGGACCTGTCCCCGGACGAGAACGCCCTGATCGACCGGATCCTGCCGTGGACGCGCACCCTCACCCCCGACCTCGCCGACCGGGTCCGCTCCGAGCGGGAGGAGCTGATCCTCAAGCCGGTCGCGGGCCTGTCGGGACGGGGCGTCCGCGCGGGCTGGGACCAGACCGACCGCGAGTGGGCCGAGACGGTCGCCGGCTGCCTGAAGGAGGACTACATCGTCCAGCGCCGCGTGGTCCCCGTGAGCGAACCGATGCTCAACCCGGAGACCGGCGCGGTCGAGGACTGGATCGCCGTGTGGGGCCTCTTCGTCTTCCCGGACGGCTACGGCGGCGCGTTCTGCCGGACCGTCCCGTCCGGCGGCGCGTCCGTGGTCAACCTCGGCACCAAGGGCGCGAGGATGACCTCCGCGTTCCACTACTGACCTCGGGGGCGGGCGCCGCGGGTCTGGCTGTGCAATGCCTGCCAGATTCGTGGCGCTCTCCCATTTCGTCCACTTTCGCCCTTTCTGGGCGGCGGGCCGGTGGTTAGCATCACGCTGCCACCCTCACCGGAGAGGACCCCCCGCCATGCACAGACGCATTCTCGGCGCGCTCGCCGCGGCCACCGTCGGCGCCGCCGCCCTGACCGCCGGCGCCTCCACCGCCTCCGCCGCCGTCCCGGCCGCCGCCTCCGCTCCCGCACCGTCCGCCCAGGTCAAGGCCGTCGACTTCACCGGGATCGTCGCGCTGAGCAACTGCTCCGGCTCGCTCGTGCGCACCCCGACCGCCGCCGACAGCGACCCGGCGCTCGTGCTCACCAACGGCCACTGCTACGAGGGCGGCATGCCCGGCGCCGGCCAGGTCATCACGAACCGGGCGTCCAGCCGCACGTTCAGCCTGCTCAACTCCAGCGGCTCGGGCACGCTCGGCACGCTGCGCGCCAACAGGGTGCTGTACGCCACCATGACCGACACCGACGTGACCCTGTACCGGCTCAGCCAGAGCTACGCGACCATCCAGCAGACCTACCGGACGCCGGCGCTCCAGCTCTCGCTCACCCACCCCACCGCGGGCGCCGACGTGCGCGTGGTCTCCGGCTACTGGCGCAGGATCTACTCCTGCAACATCGACGGCTTCGCCTACCGCGTCCGGGAAGGGGACTGGACGTGGAAGGACTCGATCCGCTACACCCCCGCGTGCAACGTCATCGGCGGCACGTCGGGCTCCCCGCTCGTCGACGCCTCGACCGGCAAGGTGGTCGGCGCGAACAACACCATCAACGAGGACGGCGGCCGCTGCACGCTGAACAACCCGTGCGAGGTCGACCAGTCCGGCACCATCACGGTTCACCCGAACATCGGCTACGCCCAGCAGACCTACACCCTGGCCGCCTGCATCGCCCCCGGCAGCGTGATCGACTTCAACCGCCCGGGCTGCCTCGTCCCGCGCGCGAGCAGTTGACCCCCGGCCGCGCCGGCGCGGCCCTCTAGACCGAACGCGGACCCTCCCCCGGACGGGGCGGCGCACCCCTCGCGCCGCCCCGTCCGGCCGTGTCCGGGCGAGTGACCCAACTAACCACCGGTTGTAGTACTACAGCCCGTAGTATTTCTGACAGGATGAAGTACTACAGCTTGTAGTAGATGAGCCGGAGAGGCCTGCGCCCATGGACACCGTCGACATCGCCCGGTGGCAGTTCGGGATCACCACCGTCTACCACTTCCTCTTCGTCCCGCTCACGATCGGGCTCTCCGCGCTGGTCGCGGTGCTCCAGACCGCCTGGCTGCGGACGGGGAGGACGGCGTACCTGCGCGCCACCAAGTTCTGGGGCAAGCTCTTCCTGATCAACTTCGCGATGGGGATCGTCACCGGCATCGTGCAGGAGTTCCAGTTCGGCATGAACTGGAGTGACTACTCCCGGTTCGTCGGTGACGTCTTCGGGGCGCCGCTCGCCATCGAGGGCCTCCTCGCCTTCTTCGTCGAGTCGACCTTCCTCGGCCTGTGGATCTTCGGCTGGGACCGGCTGCCGAAACGGCTGCACCTCGGCTGCATCTGGCTCGTGCACATCGGGACCCTGCTGTCGGCGTACTTCATCCTCGCCGCGAACTCCTGGATGCAGCACCCCGTCGGCTACCGGATCGACCACGAGTCCGGACGGGCCGTCCTCACCGACTTCTGGGCCGTCCTGACCAACTCCACGCAGCTCGTCGCGTTCCCGCACACCATGACGGCGGCGTTCGCCACCGGCGGCATGTTCATGGCCGGCGTCAGCGCCTGGCACCTCGCCCGCCGCAAGAACGTCGAGGTCTTCCGGCCGTCGCTGAAGCTCGCGCTCGTCGTCACCGCCATCGCGTCCATCGGCGTCGCGATCACCGGCGACCTCCAGGGCAAGGTCATGACCGAGCAGCAGCCGATGAAGATGGCCGCCGCCGAGGCGCTCTACGAGACCGAGCGGCCCGCCTCCTTCTCGATCTTCACCGTCGGGACGCTGAACGGCGAGAAGGAGGTCTTCGGCCTCAAGGTGCCGCGCCTGCTGTCGTTCCTCGCCACCGGCACCCTCGACGGCGAGGTCAAGGGAATCAACGACGTCCAGGCCGCCGAGCAGGAGCGCTACGGGGCCGGCGACTACCGGCCGATGATCCCGGTCATCTACTGGAACTTCCGGGTCATGTCCGGCGCCGGGATCGCCATGGCGCTGGTCTCGGTGGCCGGGCTGTGGCTGCTGCGCCGCGGCAGGCTCCCCTCCAACCCCTGGGTGTACCGGATCGGCGTCCTGTCGCTGACCCTGCCCTTCATCGGCAACTCCGCCGGATGGATCTTCACCGAGATGGGGCGGCAGCCCTGGTCGGTGTTCGGCGTGCTGAAGACCTCGTCCAGCGTCTCGCCCGGGGTGTCGGCCTCGTCGATGCTGATCTCGGTCGCGTCGCTGACCGCGCTCTACGGCGTCCTCCTGGTCATCGAGACGGGGCTGATGCTCAGATACGCCAAGGCCGGGCCGCCGTCGGAGGACGAGGTGCTGCCGCCGCCGTCCGACGGCCCCGACTCCGACTCCGACTCCGAGCGCTCGCTCGCGTTCGCCTACTGAGGGCCGGTCATGGAACTCACCACCGCCTGGTTCGTCATCATCGCCTTCCTGTGGACGAGCTACTTCTTCCTGGAGGGCTTCGACTTCGGCGTCGGGATGCTGCTGCCCGTGCTCGGCCGCGACGACGTCGAGCGCCGCGTCGTCATCAACACCATCGGCCCCGTCTGGGACGGCAACGAGGTGTGGTTCATCGTCGCCGGCGCCGCCACCTTCGCCGCGTTCCCCGAGTGGTACGCCACCCTGTTCAGCGGCTTCTACCTGCCGCTCCTCGCGATCCTGCTCGCACTGATCATCCGCGGCGTCGCGTTCGAGTACCGCGGCAAGCGCGACGACGCCCGCTGGCGGGCCCGCTGGGACAGGTGCATCTTCTGGGGCAGCCTCGTGCCCGCGTTCGTGTGGGGCGTCGCGTTCGCGAACATGGTGCGCGGCGTGCCGCTCGACGCCGACCACGAGTTCGCCGGCTCCCTCGGCGACCTGCTCAACCCGTACGCGCTGCTCGGCGGGCTCACCACCGTGACGCTGTTCCTCCTGCACGGCGCGGTGTTCCTCGCGCTCAAGACGTCCGGGGGCGTCCGGGCGCGGGCCCGCCGCATCGCCGGCCTCGCCGCGGTCGCCGCGATCGTCACCGGAGGCGGCTTCCTGCTGATCACCCAGCTCCAGTACGGCAAGCCCGTCACCTGGCTCACCGTCGCGGGCGCCGCCGCCGGGCTGCTCGCCGCCGCGGCGGCCAACCGGCGCGGCCGCGAGGGCTGGGCGTTCGTCGGGACCGGCGCCGCCATCGTGCTCGCCGTCGCCACCCTGTTCCTGTCGCTGTTCCCGGACGTCCTGCCGTCCACCCTCGGCACCGGCGGCCTGACCACCGCGAACGCCGCCTCGTCCGCCTACACGTTGAAGATCATGACGTGGGTGGCGGCCGTGTTCACCCCGATCGTGATGATCTACCAGGGCTGGACGTACTGGGTCTTCCGCAAGCGGATCGGCACGTCCCACATCCCCGTGAAGAAGCCTCACGCGAAGAAGCCGGTCGCATGAAGCCCCTCGACCCCCGGCTGCTGCGCCACGCCCGCACCACGCGCCCGTTCCTCGCGGCGTCCGTGCTGCTCGGCGCCGCCACCGCCGGACTGATCATCGCGCAGGCGACCCTCCTCGCCGGCATGCTCACCCGCGCCTTCCTGCACGGCGCCTCCCTCGGCGACCTGCGCACCCCGCTCCTGCTGCTCCTCGCCGTCGTCCTCGGCCGGACGCTCGTCGCGTGGCTCCAGGAGGTCGCCGCGCACCGCTCGTCCGCCGCGGTGAAGTCGCAGCTGCGCGGCCGGCTGCTCGCCCGCGCCCTGGCCCTCGGGCCGCGCTGGCTGTCCGGGGAGCGCAGCGGCGAGCTCGCCACCCTCGCCACCCGCGGGATCGACGCGCTGGACGACTACTTCTCCCGCTACCTGCCGCAGCTCGTCCTGGCGGTGATCGTCCCGGTGGCGGTCGGCGCGCGGATCCTGCTCGGCGACTGGCTCTCCGCCGTGACGATCGCCGCGACGCTGCCGCTCATCCCCGTCTTCGCGATCCTGGTCGGGCTCACCACCCAGCGCAGGATGGACCGGCAGTGGCGGACGCTCTCCCTGCTGTCCGCCCACTTCCTGGACGTCGTCGCCGGGCTGCCCACGCTGAAGATCTTCGGCCGGGCCCGCGCGCAGGCGGACCGGATCCGCGAGATCACCGGCCGGCACCGGCGCGCGACCATGTCCACCCTGCGGATCGCGTTCCTGTCCGCCCTCGTCCTCGAAGTGCTGTCCACCCTGTCCGTCGCGCTGGTCGCCGTGTCGATCGGGCTCCGGCTCGTGGAGGGCGGCCTCGGCCTGGAGACCGCGCTGCTCGTCCTCATCCTGGCCCCGGAGGCCTACCTGCCCCTCCGCCAGGTCGGCGCGCAGTACCACGCGAGCGTCGAGGGCCTCACCGCCGCCGCGCGGATCTTCGAGGTCCTCGAGACGCCGCTGCCGCCCGCCGGGACGCGGCGGGACGTCCCCGACCCCGACCGCGCCACGCTCCGCCTGGACGGCGTGACGGTGACGTACCCCGGCCGCGACGTCCCCGCCCTCGACGACTTCTCGCTGACCGTCCACCCGGGCGAGACGGTCGCGCTGGTCGGCCCGAGCGGCGCGGGCAAGTCGACCGTGCTCGCGGTGCTGCTCGGCTTCGTCCGCCCGGACTCGGGCCGCGTCCTGGTCGAGTGGGACGACCTCGCCGACCTGGCCCCGGACGCCTGGCGCGAGCGGATCGCCTGGGTCCCCCAGCACCCGCACCTGTTCGCCGGCACCGTCGCCGCGAACATCCGCCTCGGCCGCCCGGACGCGTCCGACGCCGAGGTCCGCGAGGCCGCCCGCGCCGCGAACGCCCTCGGGTTCGTCGACGCCCTCCCCTCGGGCTTCGACACCCCCCTGGGCGACCGCGGCGCGGGCCTGTCCGCGGGCCAGCGCCAGCGCATCGCCCTGGCCCGCGCCTTCCTCCGCGACGCCCCGCTCCTCCTCCTGGACGAGCCGACCTCCCACCTGGACGCCGAGAGCGAGGCCGCCGTCCTCGACGCCGTCCAGCGGCTGGCGGAGTCCCGCACGGTGATCCTCGTGGCCCACCGCCCGGCGCTGGCCGCGATGGCCGACCGCACCGTCCCCGTCGCCCCGGCGCTGGTGACGGCATGACCCGCCGCCCGCGCCCCGCGCGGATCGCCGGGACGGATGATTCACGTGAAACCTCCGCGTCCTCGTGGGGCGCGGCGGAGGCTTCGGCCGACGAGGCGGGGGTGAGGGCATGATCTTCCGGCTTCTCCGGTTCGCGCGTCCGGCGCGGGGACGGCTCGCGCTGGCGGTGCTGTTCGGGGTGCTGGCGCTCGGCAGCGGGGTCGGGCTGATGGCGACGTCGGCGTGGCTGATCTCGCGGGCGGCGCAGCATCCGCCGGTGCTCATGCTGATGGTCGCGATCGTGGCGGTCCGCGCGTTCGGCCTGGGGCGGGGCGTGTTCCGGTACGTCGAGCGCCTCGTGGGCCACGACGCGACGTTCCGGATCCTCGCCGACCTGCGGGCCCGGGTGTACGAGCGGCTGGAGCGGCTCGCGCCCGCCGGGCTCCCCGCCTTCCGCGGCGGCGACCTCCTGAGCCGGCTGGTCGCGGACGTCGACGCCGTCCAGGACCTCTTCCTGCGGGTCCTGATGCCCTGCACCGTCGCCGCGGTCGTCGGCGGCGCCTCCGTCGGGCTCGCCTGGCTGCTGCTTCCCTCGGCGGGCGTCGTCCTCCTGCTGGCCCTGCTGCTCGCCGGGGTCGTCGCCCCCTGGCTGTCCGGCGCCGTCTCCCGCCGCGCCGAGCGCCGCACGACCGACCTGCGCGGCGAGCTCACCTCGCACGTCGTCGACACCCTCCAGGGCGCGCCGGAACTCATCGCGTACGGCGCCGCCCCCGAGCAGCTCGCGAAGGCCGCGCAGCTCGATCGCGATTTCACGCGTGCCACGGCCCGTTCCGCGACCACCGCGGGACTCGGCGCCGCCATCTCCGCACTCGCCGGCGGTCTGGCCGTCTGGGGCAGTCTCGCCGTCGGCGTACCGGCCGTCCGCTCGGGAGCGCTCGACGGCGTCCTCCTCGCGGTCGTCGTCCTCCTCCCGCTGGCCGCGTTCGAGGTCGTCGCCGGGCTGCCCCTGGCCGCGCAGTACCTGGAGCGGGTCCGCCGTTCGGCCGCGCGCGTCTTCGCCGTCCTGGACAGCCCGCCCCCGGTCCAGGAGCCGGTCGCCCCGGCACCCCTGCCCGCAGCGCCCTACACGCTCTCGGTCGAGAACCTCCGAGCCCGGTGGACGCCCACCGCGCCCTACGCCCTCGACGGCGTCTCCCTGGAACTCGCGCCCGGCCGCCGCTGCGCGATCGTCGGCCCGAGCGGATCGGGCAAGACCACCCTGGCGGCCGTGCTGCTCCGCTTCCTGGAATCCTCCGGCGGCCGGACGTCCCTCAACGGCGTCGACCTGCGCGCGCTCTCGGGCGACGACGTCCGCCGGGTCATCGGCCTCTGCGCCCAGGACGCCCACCTGTTCGACTCGACGATCGGCGAGAACGTCCGCCTGGCCCGCCCGTCCGCCACCGACGAGGAGATCCGCGACGCGCTGCGCCGCGCCCGGCTCCTCGACTGGGTCGACTCCCTCCCGGACGGCCTCGCCACCCGCGTCGGCGAGCACGGCGCCCGGGTCTCCGGCGGCCAGCGCCAGCGCATCGCCCTGGCCCGCGCCCTCCTCGCCGACTTCCCGATCCTGCTGCTCGACGAGCCCGCCGAGCACCTCGACCTCGCGACGGCCGACGAGCTGACCGCCGACCTCCTCACCGCCACCGAGGGCCGGACGACGCTCCTGGTCACCCACCGCCTCGCCGGCCTGGACGCCGTCGACGAGATCATCGTCCTGGACGGGGGCCGCGTCATCGACCGGGGCGCCCACAGCGACCTCGTGAACCGCCCCGGCCCCTACCGCGCCCTCTGGCAACGCGAGCAGGCCGCCGCGCCGGCTCCCCAGCTCACCTAGACCATCCGCCTACCTGTTTCTGGGGTCTTCTGGGAACACTTCCCGATCCGTCCGCATCACACGGGGTACAGGATCCGTTCGACGGAACGGGGGTTCCCAGATGAAGATCTTGCGCATCACCCTCCGGATCGCCATGGTGCTCCTCGCCCTGGCCACCACGATCGGCGCCCTGAACGCCGCCCGAGCCGACACGCCCCTCTGGCCCCGGCCCGCCAGTTCCCAGCCGTGAGGCGCCTGCAGGCGGCTGATGCCCGGTCACCGATGAGTTCGGCCGCCACGCCGAGTCCTACAGCACAACGAAACTCGGCAGCATCGGCAGAGGGAGAGCGTTACCCATGGCCCAAGTGATCTGCGACATGTCCGTCTCGCTCGACGGGTACGTCACCGGCCCGAACGACAGCCGCGAGAACCCGTTCGGCGACGGCGCCGGGATGCTGCACAAGTGGATGTCCGACCAGGCGACCGACGACGATCGGGCCATCCTGGAGAAGGTCGTCGCAGACTGGGGTGCGGTGGTGATGGGCCGCAAGTCCTTCGAGAAGAACGAGGGGGAGGGCGGCTGGGGCGAGGGCGGTCCGATGGGCGACCTCCCGTGCTTCGTGGTCACGCACCAGGCACCGGCCAGGTCGTACCCGCCGGTGTTCACCTTCGTCACCGACGGGGTGGCCGGCGCGATCGAGCAGGCCAAGAAGGCGGCGGGCGACAAGGTCGTCGGACTGCACGGCGCGACCGTCATGCAGCAGGCGCTCCCGCTCGGCCTGGTCGACGAGATCCGCGTGCACGTGGTCCCGGTCCTGGTCGGCGGCGGTACGCCGTTGTTCGGCACGCTCGATTCCTCGATCACCCTCGAACGCACCCAGGTGACGGAGACCCCGGCCGCGACCCACCTCTCCTACCGCGTCATCCGCTGACCGAGCCTCGCGCCCCGGTCGCCCGCCTTGTCGCTCAGTTCGATGCCGCGCCGGACACCCTGGGGGTCGAACGGCACGGCGGCTCCTTCATGGCTGCGACGGGGCGGTGGACGGCGTCTTCGTCAGGCGGGCCGCAGCGGCGAGGAGCATGCGCTCGGCGCCCGGCCGGGCGATCAGTTGCAGCCCGGCGGGCAGTCCATCGACGAGGCCGGCGGGCAGGCTGACGGCGGGAAGTCCGAGCACGCTCCAGGGGCTGGTGTACGCCAGGAGCGCCGCGCGGACGTCGATCGGCGTTCCGTTCAGCGCCAGTGTCCGGGCGCCCAGCGGCGGAGCGACGACCGGAACGGTGGGCATCGCGAGGAACTCGAAGCGTCCGAAGAGGGCCGTCACCGCACTGCGGACCCGTTCCCGCAGCTCGCGGGCCGTGGCCGTGTCCTCGGCGGTGACCCGCCCGGCGGCGTGGAGGCGCGCCAGCACCTCCGGGTCGTAGAGGTCAGGCGCGGCGGCCATCCGTGCGGCGTGGAGCCGGTGGACCTCGCCGCCCTGGATCGCGGTGTAGGCCCAGCGCATCCGCGCGATGTCGGGGACGGCGACGTCCCGCACGGGCAGTGGCTCCAGCACGGCGCGGGCTGCGGCGGCCACGCGCGGGTCGACCGGGTGGAGCGCGTCCGGCACCACCCATCCGACGCGGGCGCCGGAGACGTCCGGGACCGGACCCTCCCGTCCGGCCAGAACGTTCCACAGCAGCAGGCAGTCATCGGCGGTCCGCGCCATCGGGCCCACCGTGTCCAGGGAGCACGAGACCGGGAAGACGCCGTCGGACGGCACGGCGCCCAGGGTGGGCCTGAGCCCGACGATCCCGCAGCACGCGGCGGGGATGCGCACGGAGCCGCCGGTGTCGGTGCCCACCGCGAGCGGCACGATCCCGGCGGCCACGGCCGCGGCCGACCCGCTGCTGGACCCGCCGGCGAGCCGCCCGTCCCCGTAGGGGTTGCGGGTCGGCCCGTTCAGCGAGCGGTCGCCGGTCGGCCCGAAGGCGAACTCGTGGGTCGCGGCCTTCCCGACGATGATCGCGCCGGCGTCGCGCAACCGGCGCACGCACTCGGCGTCGTGCTCGGGCACCCGGTCCGCGTGGTGGCGGGAGCCCCTCGTGGTGCGCAGCCCGGCGGTGTCGACGACGTCCTTGACCGCGACGGGAACGCCGTGCAGGGGACCGCGGTCGAGGCCCGCGGCCAGTTCCCGTCCGGCGCGCTCCGCCGCCGCGCGCGCCCCCGGCCCGTCCACGGTGACGAACGCGTTGAGCGCTCCGAGGCGTGACGCCTCGGCCAGTGACCGCTCCACCAGATCGCCCGGGGACGTCCTCCCGTCTCGGAGCGCCCTGCCCAATCCCGCGACCGTCCGCCGGGAGAACCAGCCCGCCTCCGGCGGCAGGCCGATCACGCCGACCGTCCCGCATCGACCCGTCGCGTCACGGCTCCGCCTCTTTCCCACCCGGTCGAGGGTCTCTGTTGACCCAAACGATTGGGTCAAACGTTTGGGTTGTATAAAAGACACCGGACGGTGGCCCTGTCAAGGGCACGGCGACAGGAGGGCGGACGGGGTGGCCCGCAACGACCGGCAGCGGCCCGCGACGCTGCGGACCGTCGCGCAGGCGGCGGGCGTCGACGTCTCCACCGTCTCCCGGGTGCTCAACGGCTCCCCCGAGGACGCCCAGCGCGCCGCGTCCCGCGAGACCGCCGAGGAGATCCGGCGCTGGGCCGCCCGGCTGGACTACCGCCCCAACCCGCACGCCACCAGCCTGCGCACCCAGCGCAGCAACCTCGTCGGCGTCCTGGTCCCCCGGCTGTCCGACCTCGTGCTCGCCACGATCTACGAGGGCATCGAGGACGCCGCCGCCCGGCACGGCCTCACCACCTTCGTCATGAACAGCCACGACCGGCCCGAGCAGCAGCGGGCGCGCACCGAGCTGGCGCTGTCCCGGCACGTCGACGGCCTGGTCTTCGGCGACGCGCACACCGACGCCGCCTTCCTCGACGAGATCGCCGCGCGGCACGTCCCGTTCGTCCTGGTCAGCCGGCACGCCGGCGGGCACCCGTCCGTCACCTGCGACGACCGACTCGGCGGACGCCTGGTCGCCGACCACCTGCTCGCCCTCGGCCACCGGCGGGTCGGCGTCATCGCGGGCGAGCCCTTCGCCAGCACCGGCACCGACCGCACCGCCGGGTTCGTCGACCGCTACCGGGAGGCGGGCCGCCCCGTGCCCAGCTCCCACATCGTCCACTCCGGCTTCGACGCCGCCGGGGGCCGGGCCGCCGCCGAACGCCTCCTGCGCCACGCCCCCCGGCCCACGGCCCTCTTCGCCGTCAACGACTTCGCCGCCATCGGCGCGCTCGGCGTCCTGCGCGACCAGGGCCTGCGTCCCGGCGAGGACGTCGCCGTCGTCGGCTACAACGACACCCCCCTCGCGGCGGAGCTGCCCATCCCGCTCACCAGCGTCCGCTCGCCCATGCACGTGTTGGGCGAGCGGGCCCTCGACCTGCTCGTCGATCTGCTCGCCGGACGGACGCCCCCGTCCGAGCGACTGCCTCCCGACCTCATCGTCCGGGCCTCCACCGCCAAGGAGTTCTGACCCGGGCCGCCGAAAGCCGCAAAAGGCCACTGGCCGGACAGAAGGAAGGCCCGTGCCAGATCGCCCCGTCGCACAGTCGGCCGACCGCAGGGAGCTCTTCGCCGCGGGCGCTCTTCGACCCGTTCAGCTCGTCAACTGAAGGCGGCGCGCCCCCGGACCAGCGGCAGGAAGACCTCTTCCACGATCTCGATGAGGACGCCGTCCGGCACGGCCGGGACGCCCCGCGCCATGTACTCGTTGCGCAGCAGCGCGACCGGCGTGGACGCGACCCGAGGATGCAGCGCCTCGGCCGCGGCCTCACCGCGGGCCACCGCCCGTCCGAGCACCGTCAGCCACGCCGCCTCGTAGGCGCCGCCACCGCCGTCCCGCAACTCGGCGAGCACCTCCGGCGCGCTCCCGGCCGCCGCGATCAGCCCGCGCAGGATCTCCCCGTACGGCGACGACCAGGTGCTGTTCGCGCGGCGCAGCAGGTCGAGAGCGTCGTCCCGCAGCGAACCGGTGTCCGGGACCGTGACCTCGGCGTCCGCCAGCCGGCGGTACGCGGCGACGCCGAGCGCGACGCGATTCGGCCACCGCCGGTAGATCGCGTTCTTGTTCGTGCCGGCCCGCCGCGCCACCTCGTCCATGGTCAGGCCGCCGGCACCGGACTCCCGCAGCACCTCGGCCGCCGCCCGCAGGATCGCCTCCTCCAGCGCGGCCCCCCGCCGCCGCGACCCACCGCCCTCAGCCATGCAGCCCCTTCACCGCCCTAGGGTGCGAAGCGTACTTCAATCCCCTTCCTCCAGCGCCGAAAGACCACAATTTAGGGTACGTTGCGTACCCTAATCTCGACGCGAAGGAACGACCATGCGCGCTCTCGGCATCAACTTCGACACGGGCTTCACCAGCGCGGGGACCACCACCCGCGAGCCCTTCGACCCGGCCACCGTCCGCCGCGAGATGGCCATCATCCGCGACGACCTGCACTGCGACGCCGTCCGGATCATCGGCGGAGACCGCGACCGCCTGGAGACGGCCGCGCGCCTCGCCGCCGACGCCGGGCTCGAAGTCTGGTACTGCCCGTTCACCAACGACCTCAGCCAGGACGAACTGCTCGACTTCCTGACCGACAGCGCCGCCCGCGCGGAGAGGCTGCGCCGCACCGGCGCCGAGGTGGTCTTCCTCACCGGCTCGGAGATCTCCATCTGCACCGCCGGCTTCCTCCCCGGTGACACCCTCCAGGAAAGAGCCGCCGTCCTCTCCGACCCGCAGCGGCTCCGCGCCGCGCTGGCCACCCTGCCCACCGCGATCAACGCCTTCCTCGGCAAGGCCGTCGCGGCCGTGCGGGCCGAGTTCGGCGGCCGCGTCGGCTACGCCTCGCTGCCGTTCGAGGGCGTCGACTGGACACCGTTCGACGTGGTCGCCACCGACGCCGGCTACCGCGACGCGCAGAACGCCGACCAGCTCCCGGCCGGGCTGCGGGCCCTGACCGCCCACGGCAGGCCCGCGGCGGTCACCGAGTTCGGCTGCGCCGCCTACCGCGGCGCCGCCGCCATCGCGAGCCGGGGCGACGAGGTCATCGAATGGAACGACAGGGCCCGCCCCGCCCGCTTCACCCGCCCCGTCGTCCGCGACGAGCAGGAGCAGGCCCACTACCTGCGCGAACTCCTCGGCATCTTCGAGAACTCGGGGATCGACGCGGCCTTCGTCTACACCTTCGCCCGCTACGACCTGCCTCACGCCGGCACCGACGCCCTCGACTTCGACAAGGCGTCCTTCGGCATCGTCAAGGTCCTCCCGGACAAGGGCACCACCTACCCGGACATGCCCTGGGAGCCCAAGGCGGCCTTCCACGCCCTGGCTGAATACGGTCGCAGCCGCACGCGACCGGCATAGGACCTCGCGGGGCATCATTCCCCTCGCCGCTGCGCCGCGATGGCGAGCACCTCGGCATGCGCCTTCTGGTGGATCCATTCCAGCTTGGTGACCATGCCCCGCCGCTGATTGACGGAAAGGAACCTACGCGTCGTGTACTGGTCGATCTGACGCATCGCACGCTTGCGCACACCGTCCAAGCGCCGCCGGACGTCCGCCAGCCGAGCCTCGGAAACCGCCTCGTCCGAACCGGCGAACGCCTCGAGCACCTCCCGGTACTCCCGTTTGGCCTCAGCCAGATTCATCCGCACCCGCCCACCGAAGAGCAACCCCAAGCGCCGGCACCCAAGCCACTGGCGACCAGCACGTGGCTCATCGCATTACATATTCACGCTCTCTTGCAAGAGGAATGTTACGAGTTCGGGCCGTCCACTTCATGCGAGAACGAGGAATCGAACCCGAACAGATTTCGGCTCGCCCAAGGACTTGCCCATATGCCCTGAATCCACACGACGCTCTTCCGATCTGTCGCGTTCCTGGACGCCACCGACGAGCTGATGGAGCGCGTCGAGGGCACGGTGAAGGAGCGCGACCGCGTCCGCGC